>CAZOMK010000070.1:0-8071 GCA_964580615.1 uncultured Lachnospiraceae bacterium
GCTTGCCGCGCTCAGAAACACGTATCCCGACGTGTACGGATATATAATGATCGACGACACAAAGATCAGCTACCCGATAGCGCAGGGCGATGACAATGACTTTTATCTGAATCACGCTTTTACGGGTGAGTCGATGAAGGTCGGCTCCATTTTTGCCGATTACAGACTGAGAGATTACGTTTTGGACAACTATAACCTCGTTTTGTACGGTCATAACTGCTCCAACGGGCAGATGTTTGCCGACGTAATGAAGTTCGCTCAAAGCGAGGAATTCTTCAATACGCATAAAATTTACGTCTACACGACAACGGGACTTTACGTATACGAGCCGTTCAATCTTGCGGTGTTCAGATACGATTACCAATATTTTCGCACCTATTTCGGAAGCGGCGTTTCGTTTGTTGATTTTGTAAACGAGATGCAGTCGCAGTCGCAGTATTCAAAGCGCATCGAGGTGGACGAAAATGACAGAATAATAACTCTTTCAACCTGCACAAAGCTCGGCATCAGTACGCTCAGATATTGCTTGCAGGGAGTGCTTGTTGAGGTTCAGGAATGATAAACGACGTTTTTGTTTGTCCGCTCTGCGGCGGTAAGCTCGCTTGCGACGGAAAAAGACTTTTTTGCGCCGAAGGTCACAGCTTTGATGTTTCGTCGGCGGGGTATGTTAATCTTTTGCGTCCGGGAAAGCTCAGAAACAGAAGCTCCGGCGACGACAAAGGAATGGTCAGCGCAAGGACGAAATTTCTTTCGTCCGGCTACTACGAAAAGAACAGGGAGCATTTGATTTCGATTGTAAAAAATCACGCAAACGGCGGTGGGACAGCTGTCGATGCGGGGTGTGGAGAGGGATATTATACAAATGCCGTTAACGTTTTTTGCCCCGATTTCAAGGTCGTTGGGATAGACGCATCAAAGCACGCCTGCGAAGCGGCGGCGAAGCAGTCGAAACGTTTCGGAATATCGGAAAACGTCGCTTACGCTGTCGCGTCGCTTGCGGAAATGCCACTTGCGGACAACGAAGCAGATCTTGTGATCTCGCTGTTTTCTCCATGTGACTATAATGAATTTGCGCGCGTATTGAAGCGCGGCGGTAAGGTAATTATAGGCTCATCGGGCAAAAAACACTTGACTGAGCTGAAAAAAATACTTTACGGTGAGGATAACGTCCGCGATAACGAGACGCTTGATCACGCTTCGCGCGCGGACGGAACAGGACTTAGACTTGTGGAAAGAAGCACTGTTTCCTATAAAACGTCTGTCGAGGGGAACGAAGCGATATTCGAGCTGTTTTCGATGACACCATATTATTGGCGAACGCCTAAATCCGGCGTTGAAGCGCTCGAAAAGCTTGACCTTTTGGAAGTTACCGTCGAGGTTGACTACACTGTTCTTGAATTGCAATAAATATAAACGGGGATTTGATCTGATGAAGCTGTCTTTGTGTGTTCCAATGTATAACGAAGCCGCCATTGTGAAGGATGCGATCGCGACATATACCGACGCGCTTGAAAAAATAACGGGCGGTGACTACGAAATAGTTTTGTGTGATGACGGCAGCTCAGACAGCTGCGGAGACATTGCGCGCGCTGTCGCTCATCCGAGAGTGAAGCTCGTGGGATATTCCCGAAACAGAGGAAAGGGCTGTGCTGTCAGAACGGCTGTTATGGCGGCGGAGGGCGACGTGATACTGTGCACCGACTGCGATAACGCATACGGGACGGACAAGATCGCGCAGGCGCTTGCCGCATTTGATTCGGATTCGAAAACGGACATCGTCATCGGCTCGCGCAATCTCGATAAAAGCGGCTACGAGGGATACACGTTTTTGCGGAAGCTTGCGTCAAAAACGTACATACTTGTCCTGAAGCTTGCGGCGGGACTGCGATACAGTGACTCACAGTGCGGATTTAAGGCGTTTCGCAGGGGGGCGGCGCACGATATTTTCAGCCGCACCGCGACAGATCGCTTCGCGTTTGACATTGAGGTCTTGCTTTTTGCCGACAAGCTCGGCTACAAGGTCACTGAGATGCCCGTTTCCGTTATCAATCACCGGGAGTCGGACTCAAAGGTTAGAATAGTCAGCGATACTGTTGAGATGCTGGGAGAGCTTCGACGGATCAAAAAGCACGTCAAAAACGCCTGACACAGCCGAAATGCAATAATTTGAACATGAATACACGATAAAAAAGAGAGCAAAATTGATCTTGCTCTTTTTTTATCGTGGTTTTGTCCATAAAAGCTCGATATTCCGCGTCGGGATTCTTGCAAAGGTGCCATTGACTTGGATGCGGACTGACATTATAATAAATAGGTTGAAAAATGCCGATTTTAACGTCGAATGACAGCGTTTGACGCGCTCGGCATATAAAGAGGTTCGTTTTATGATTTTATCACTTTTCATTTTTTGGATCGTTTTATCCGGAAAATTGACTGTCGAGATTCTGATAACGGGTGTGTTCGTCTCAGCGGCAGTCTTTCTTTTTGCCCGAAGCTTCCTTTCGTGGAGCTTTTCGAAGGAGCTGGCTGTTTATAAGCTGATCCCGCTTGCGGTTGTGTATTTTTTCACTCTCGCAGTTGAAATATTCAAGGCAAATCTGTCCGTGATTCCGTATATCTTCGGCAGAAAAAAGCCCGACGGCGTTGTAGTAAGGTTTGACACCGAGCTTAAAAGCGATATGGCAAATGTCGTTTTGGCAAACAGTATAACGCTGACTCCCGGCACGATCACACTTGATCAACAGCACAATTCTTTTACAGTTCATTGTCTTCACGAGGAAATGTCGCACGAAATGGACACGTCGGTGTTCGTTCGTCTTTTGACTCGTATGGAAAAAATACTCAAGGAGGTGTAAGTGATGACGCCTGAAATCGCATATAAGTATTTGTTTGAATTTACCGAAGTCTTTCTTTTGATGTACGGACTTTGCGGAATGTTCAGAAGCTGCCGCGGCCCTGAGGTCTGCGATAAGGTCATGGGCATAAACATGATCGGCACTGCCGTTATCGGCTGCATCATGACGCTTGTGCCGCTCTTGAAGGCGGGATATCTCGCCGATATCGCCGTTATTTACGCGCTTGTCAATTTCGTCTCCGTCGTTATATTGAGACGTGTATACGGCAGGGGAAAGCGAGGCGCGAAATGATTTTTGAATGGATCAAATTCGGCATAAGCGCCGTTTTTACTATCGTCGGTGTCCTTGCGTTTGCTTCCGCCGCGCTCGGAGTCGGCAGGTTCGGCTTTTGCCTGAACAGACTTCATGCCGCCGCCGTAGCCGACACTGTCGGCGTGTTCTGCGTCACCATGTCGGCAATTGTATATATGGGAATTGATTTTGTATCGCTGAAGATGTTTTCCGTGCTTGTTTTAATGATGCTGACTTCACCCGAATCGACGCATCTTTTGGCACAGCTCGAATATTCCGTCAGCGATATTGTTACGGAGAACGTCACCGAGCTCGACTCCGAAAAAACGAAAGGAGATGCGGAAGATGGAATCAATTGAGATAATCAGAATAATACTTCTCGTGATGCTCGTCATTTGCGCCGTAGCTTCGGCGTGCATGAAGCGCACGCTCCATGCCGTGATCTGCTTTACGGGGTACAGCCTTATAATGGCTCTTGTGTGGGCGTTGCTTGAATCGCCCGACCTTGCTGTAACGGAAGCCGCCGTCGGCGCGGGCGTATCGGGCGTAATGTTCTACATTGCGCTGCACAAAATCGGAAGAATGGAGGCTGAACATAAGAATGAAACGGAACAAAACAAAGATGAAAAATAAGCTTCTTTTGTGGATAGCGGGCGATTTCGATCTCGACGAGGACGAAAAACTGCCGGAGCCCGGTGAATCCGGTGAACCGGAGCTCGGTCACCGTTCGTTTGATTTCAGCGAATTTAAGCATAAAAAATTCGTTCACGTCGTTTATGTACTGCTCGGAGTTTTCTGCCTTTTCTCTCTCTGCGGACTTTTGATGGCGACAGTTGCCGAAATGCCGAAATTCGGTACCGATGCGGAGCAGATGGATATGGTCAGCTACGAATACCTTGAGCACGGCTTGCAGGAGACGGGAACGGTCAATATCATAACGGGAATCATCCTCGAATACAGAGGCTTTGATACGCTTGGTGAATCGTTTGTGCTGTTTTGTGCCGTCACCTGCGTGCTTTCCATACTTTTGGCTGATTCTCATGACGACGCGGCTGTAAAATCCGCAAAGCTTGAGTTCAGCGATCTTTCGGGAGACCCGATCATGCGTAAGACCGCAACGGCGATAATCCCGCTTATATTGATCTTCGGCGTTTATATAATCCTTAACGGTCATCTTTCGCCCGGCGGAGGCTTTTCCGGCGGAGCCGTTATCGGCGCCGCACTGATCTTGCTGTCTGCCGCCTTCGGTGAGGACGCATCCGGACGCTTTATGTCCGAACGAAACTATAAGATCATATCGTTCGTCGCGCTTTCCTCGTACTGCTTTATGAAAAGCTATACGTTCTATACTGGCGCAAACGGACTTCCGCTCGGCGTCGGTCACGGCACGATCGGAAATATTTTCAGCGCGGGCTTTGTACTGCCGCTTAACATAGCAGTCGGAATGGTCGTCGCATCAACAATGTACAGCATTTACCGCGTGCTCGGATGGAGGCGTTTTTAATGATTGAAAAACTTATCGCTAACTATGAGGAGGCAATCGCGCTTATCCTTTTCTGCATCGGCTTTATGATGCTCCTTTTCGGACGCAATCTCATACGTAAGCTGATCGGCATGAATATCATGGATACGGGAATTTACCTTTTCCTCGCATCTCTCGGCTATATAGCAAACAGAAAGGCGCCCATAATAGAGGGAGGGGACACAAGCGCACTTTCTTATATAAATCCCGTACCCTCCGCGCTCGTTTTGACGGGCATCGTCGTTTCCGTCAGCGTTACAGCCGTCATGCTTTCGCTGACAGTTCGACTTTACGAAAAATATCATACTCTGAATCTCGACGAGATCTACTCCGCAGCGAGAGAAAGGCATGAGCACAGATGATGGACTTTGTTTGTAATTTCCCGTTCTTTTCGGTCGTACTGTGCTTGTTTGCCGCTGTCCTTTGCTCGATCCTCAAGGCTCGCGCGGCTCGTGTGGTGACGTTGATCGTCGAGACACTGCTCGTTTTCTTTTCTGTTTCCGTGCTTGCGTATACGCTCGGAAAGGGAACATATTTCACATACGATATGGGTCACTTCAATGCGCCTTGGAGCAACCAGCTCCGTGCCGGCGTAGCCGAAGGAGTCATGGCTGTTACGTTTTCGTTCGTGCTGCTGCTTTCGCATATCGGAGGTGCAAGATATATCGACGTCGATATCCCCGAAAAGCGCCGCAATCTGTACTGCACCTTGCTTAACCTTGTCGGCGCGGCGCTCATGTCGCTCACATATACAAACGATATTTTCACAGGCTATGTGTTCCTTGAAATATTGACGCTTGCATCCTGCGGAATACTTGTTATCCGCAGAAGCGGACGTACTGCGCTCGCGGCAACGCGATATATGGTTCTGAATCTGCTCGGTTCGGGTCTGTTCCTCATCGGATCGACCTTGTTTTACGGAATAACGGGTCATCTTTTGATGGAATACATCGGAGAGGGCGTTGCAAAGCTTGATGTAACGGGCGAATATGCGCTTCCGCTTACCGTCACCGTCGGAATCATATCAGCGGGACTTGCCATCAAATCGGGACTTTTCCCGTTCCATACGTGGATGCCGGATACATACGGCTGTGCAACCCCCGCATCCTCCGCAATCCTTTCCGGTATCATTTCAAAGGGCTATATTTTTCTGCTCATAAAGGTGCTGTACCGCGTCGTCGGTATAGAAACGGAAGCATTTAATTCCGCGCGTCATATCCTGCTCATGCTCGGACTTTGCGGCATGATAATGGGCTCCGTATTTGCGATGAATTCGCGCCATCTCAACAGAATGATAGCGTATTCGTCTGCTGCTCAGATCGGCTATATTTTCGTCGGGATCGGTCTCGGCGGAACGAGCGGCTTTGTCGCGGCGCTGTTCGGAATGATCGTTCACGCGATCACAAAGCCGCTGCTGTTTCTTTCCGGAGCGAGACTGTCCGAGGTCTCCGGCGACAGTCAGGAGTTTAAGCATCTTCAGGGCTCCGCTATACGAAACAAAAAAGCCGGCATCGCGTTTGCGATCGGCGCAATGTCAATGACGGGCATCCCCTCGCTTGCGGGCTTCTCCGCGAAGCTTTATTTCGCACTCGCGGCAACGTCGCACCGCGGTGCCGTCGAGCTTGTCGTGCTCGCCGCGCTTGCTGTCAGCACGATACTCAACGCGCTTTACTTTATCCGTACAGTCATCAGAATGTTTACGCCGTCCGCCGAGGCGGATAAGTTCGGAGAAACCGAGTATTTTTACAAGGAAGGCGAGCTTTCAAAGCACGATATCGGACTTACAATTGTGCTTTTGTGCTTCGGAGCGGCGATCATCTTCCTCGGCTTCGAGCCGCAATGCCTGACGAATATCCTGAGGCTCGGCGTCTCTATGCTTGCGTAAGCTTGATTTTTTGAAATAAACTGAAATATAAGGATTTTAGCTATGATAGTTTTTGCAATATTAACGGCTGTATTGGCGGGCGCGCTTTTGCCCGTCATTAAGCCGAAGGATACGGTACGCAGGATCTATGTCAGCGCCGCTGCCGTTTTGACAGTTGCCCTTGCCGCTGTTTATGCGATGAACGGCAAGAGCTTTACGCTCTTTTCAATGGCGGAAGGTCTTGATATAGCCTTTGCCGTTGACGGAATGTCCAAGATCTTTACCGCAGTCATTTCCGTTTCGTGGATCTTGGTCATGATCTACGCGTTTACCTATATAAAGCACGAGGGAAATGACGACCGCTTCTTCGCGTTTTATCTCATTTCGCTCGGAATGCTGCTTTCGCTTGCTTTTTCGGCAAATCTCGTTACGATGTACCTCTCGTTTGAGCTTGTAACGCTTATGTCAATGCCGCTTGTGCTTCATTCCGGCGAAAAATCCGCAGTTGCGGCAGCCCTGAAGTACCTTTTTTACTCGATCGCGGGCGGTTTTATGGGACTTTTCGGCATCTTCTTCATCTATAACGCGACAGGTGGCGCGTTTGCGGCGGGCGGAAGCCTCACCGCGGACAGTAAGTGGCTTCCCGTCGCCGTGCTTCTCGCCATCGTCGGCTTCGGAACAAAAGCCGGTATGTATCCCATGCACGGCTGGCTTCCCACGGCGCACCCCGTTGCGCCCGCGCCTGCTTCCGCCGTCCTCTCCGCTGTTATCGCAAAGGCGGGAATAATCGCCGTTATTCGCGTTGTTTTCTATTCCGTCGGCGCCGATTATGTTCGCGGAAGCTGGGTCGGTAAGGTCTGGCTCGTGCTTGCGATGATAACAGTCGTTATGGGCTCTGCCATGGCGTACCGCGAGAAGATACTCAAAAAACGTCTCGCGTATTCGACAGTCAGCAATGTCTCGTACATAATGCTCGGACTTGCAACCCTTACCGTCACCGGCGTGACAGGCTCGATCATGCACGTTATCGCGCACGCGCTTGCGAAAAACGCGCTGTTCCTCTGCGCCGGCGCGATCATATACAAAACGGGACGCACCAACGTCGATGAGCTCAACGGCATCGGCAGACGTATGCCCCTCACGATGGGATGCTTTACCGTTGCGTCGCTCTCTCTCATAGGAATCCCTCCCCTGGCGGGCTTTGTGTCCAAATGGTCGCTCGCACTCGGCGGCGCGTCAATGGGAATGGGCGCGTTCGACGTGCTCGCGCCCGTCTGCCTCATCATATCCGCACTTCTCACCGCAGGTTATCTGTTCGTGCCTGTTATAAACGCTTTCTTCCCCGGACGCGACTCCGTGCCCGAAAAGAAAGACGAAGCTCCGCTTTCTATGACTGTTCCGATGATAATTTTCTGCGTATTGTCCGTCATCGTCGGCGTGCTCGGCGGACCGATCACAACTGCGATCGAAGCTGTCGTCGCCCCTCTTATTTAAGCTATGAACGAATATTTTCTTTTGTTACCGATATTGATCCCACTC
>CAZOMK010000071.1:0-7927 GCA_964580615.1 uncultured Lachnospiraceae bacterium
GCCCCAGCTCCGTTTTGACATCCTCGAAGTAGTTTCTCGCCGTCTCCCCGGCTTCCCGATCGTTCTTCACGGTGCTTCTTCCGTTCCGCAGGAATTCGTTAAGCTTATCAACGAAAACGGCGGAAATATGCCCGGCGCTATCCGCATTCCCGAGGAACAGCTCAGACAGGCAGCTTCGATGGCAGACTGCAAGATCAACATCGACTCTGACCTCCGTCTCGCTATGACAGCTTCCATCCGTAAATACTTCAACGAGCATCCCGATCACTTTGACCCCCGTCAGTATCTCAAGCCCGCTCGTGAAGCTATCAAGACGATGGTTGAGCACAAGATCGTAGACGTTCTCGGCTCCAACGGCAAAGCATAATTAAGACAGCATTCAAAAAACGGAGCGGAAATTCCGCTCCGTTTTGCATTTTTTCAGCGTTTGTAAAGGCAAAACAAGCCGCATGGCTTATAAACAAATTCAAACGGAGATAATTCATATATGAAATGGAAAGAATCTTTCCGAATATGCTCTAACGATGTGGACGCATTCGGCAACATCAAGCCGGGCGCCCTTATGCGTTATATGCAAGAAACCGCGTATCTGCACATGGAGGGCATACATCCGTCCGCAAACGAGCTGAGGGCGCAGGGAAAAGCGTTTTTGCTCGCAAGAGCCTCACTCAGCATTTACGGTAATTTGTCTCACAGAGACGAAATCGACGTTGAGACATGGGAATCCGAACGCAAGGGCGTAGGCTTCGGTCGTTGCTTTTCCGTCTCGTGCGGAGGCGTAACTGTCGCTGAGATGGCGTCTGTTTGGACGCTTTATAATTTCGCGGAACGCAAAATCATCCGTGTGTCGGAAGCGGACGACATCGTTTACGGCTCCGACGAGGAGCTCGCGCTCGATCTTCCGCGTAGGCTGACATATCCCGACGCAGACGAGCTCGTGCTGATCGGCACTCACGCCGCAAGCTTTTCCGACACGGACAAAAACAAGCACATCAACAACACCGTATACGCAGACATCCTCTCGGATTTCGTCCCCGAAATACGCACCGGCGACGCGCGAATCGTCTCTTTTTACATCAACTACGCCAACGAATGCCGCATAGACGATGAAATTCGCATCTATCGCACGGGCGAAACGAACGAATGGTATTTTAGGACGTTGAGATCCGACGGCAGGATAAACGTCGAGGTTAAAATAATAACGGAATGAAATCGGTAAAAATAATCACATCCGACACGGAGCTTCGCAATATGCTAGCGCTTTGGCTGGGCGACGAGGGACTTGAGCTCACCGATAACGACTCCGCCGATCTGCTCATACTTGACACAGAGACTTCCTCGTCAGCGGAAGCTTACACCGACAGCGTTTTGACTGTCGGTGACGACGACGCGGAGCTGCCGCGTCCATTTTCGCGACTTTCCTTCACCGACGCGATCAATTCCAAGCTTGGGAAGCATCCGCTTCGATTCCGCGTCGATGCGCCACGCAAGCGCGTCTATCACAACAGAAGCTATGCCGCGCTGACGGACAAGGAATACGCTGTTTTCCGTCTGCTTTACGATAACATCAACTCCCCCGTCTCGCGCGACGCTATATCCGCCGTCGCTCGCGGAGGCGAACAGGAAACAAACGCCGCCGACGTGTATATCTGCCACCTGAGACGAAAGCTGACGGAGCTTTTCGGAGAAAATCCGATTAAAACGGTGCGTGGACTCGGCTACAAGCTTGTAATTTCCGTCTGACGCACGGCGCACCGCCGTTTTTCACGCAATACAAACAAAACCTCCGTATGACTTATGTCATACGGAGGTTTTCGATTAAATCGTTCTGCTTCTCGGCTCAAGCCGCGTCGCTTCCCAAACGTAAAAAACAAACACAAGCACTGCAACAACGGCAGTCAGCGCGATTTCGGACGCTGTCCAAACCGTTCCCGAACCGCATCTCGGCACGAGATAACCGCAAAAATCATAGACGGCGTGGATCAGCATCGCGAGCGGCAGGCATTTCGTCTTGACGAAAACGACGCCGCACATTCCGCCGATGAGGAATGAATAACCGATCTGCTGTAAAGTCGCGCCGAAGCCGGCTCCGGCAATCAAATTGAAAATGTGTATCAGTCCAAACGCCGCTGACGTCACGACGATGGACATGAAAACGCCTTTTTTTGTGCCTCCGAAGCGGTCAAGCACAAGGTCAAGGATGATACCGCGGAACGCGGCCTCCTCGAATATGCCAATAAAAAGGCACTCCACCGCCAAAAGCGCTATCGCGCGGACGTCACCGTCAACAGCGACCTCGCCCGACAAAAACGGGATCCACGGAAAATTATTGATCGCGATTGCAAACGCAGGAAGCGAAAACGCAACGGCGCGCAAAAATCCGTTACGTGTGCGCCAAACGTCAGTCCCGTAGCTGATGATCAGCGAGACGAACATCGCCGAGCCGCACGCGCGCGTCACCGTCATTCCGACTGTATTTGCGCTGTCAAACGAAGCTACGTCGAGCAAATACAGCACCATCAGGAGCACCATCGACGCGTACGCCGCCGTTCTGCCTATTTTATGCCTCATTTTCGCTCTCCGAATCCGTTTTTTCTTTCGTCGGCACAACGGGATGCGACTTATACCACCAATATTTCATAACAAAATACAGCGCCGCCGCAACAGCAAAAAGCACGATTGCCGTAAGCTGCGAGGGCGTGAGGAACGACACGGGCGAGCTGCCTCTGTCGTCGTCGCGCAAATACTCGATGAAGAAGCGCCAAACCGCATACGCAGACAAATACAGCGACAGGCAGTACGTTTTCTTATGCGTGACACGCCAAGCCAAAACGCAGAACAACAAAAACAAACACAGCGACTCAAAAAGCGGGATAGGCACTGTTTTTGCGTCAAGATTCACCGTGTAGATGCCGTACCACGCATCCGTCACCCGACCGTGACAGCAGCCGGCAAAAAGACAGCCAATGCGACCGATCGCGTGAGCAAGTGCGATTGCGGGGGCGGCGATATCCGAAACGAAAAAGAAATTTTCACCGCGCAAATTGTTCTTATCCGCAAGCGCGAACACGACAAAATAAACGGCGATGAACGTCAGCGCGCCCATGATCAAGCCGCCGTAAAAGGTCATTCCCGACGATTTCGGCGCAAACACACCCGTTTCAAGGTAATCGTAAAACGCTTGGAAGAGCACAGAGCCGAAATATCCGCCGACGATGGCGAAAATGCCCGAAATAATGCACATATTATAGACCTTTGCGTTCAGTCCGACCTTGTCGCCTATCACACGAAAAGCCAAAAGCGCGGCACAAAGCGCTAAGAGGAAGCAGATCGCATAAAGATCGACTCCCGGAATTATATCATAAGGATACACAAGAAACCTCCCAGTCAACGATTTACCATATTATAATACAGCAAAACGCAAATTTTTGCAATAGCGCGGAGGACAAGAGCAAAAAAAGACTCTCCATTAGGAGAGCCTTTTTTATTAAGTTAAAATCAGTGCTTCTTGATGATAGCGCAACCGAATACGGAAACGAGAGCTACGATAGCAGCAGCAGCGCCCATAGCGGAGCCGCAACCGCCCTCTTCCTTGGGTTCTTCGGTTGTGGGAACTGTTGTGGATTCGCCTTCAGCCTTATCGTCAGCCTTGGATTCGTCGTCCTTCTTATCGTCGGAGGGCTCATCTGCGGGATCTGCTTCAACGGGGTCATCGCCTGCATCGGGAGCAACAACGTCTGCTTCCCAATCAGCCAAAGACTCGTATGTCTTAGGTGTGCCGTATGCAGAGTAGAGAGTAGCAACTTCGTCATCGGAGAGAGCGCGGTTGTAAACTACGAGTTCATCCATTGCACCGCTGGACATATGGTCGCCCCAAGCGTTTACGCCGTTGAGGTAGATGTAGTCGCCGTTAGTTTCGGGATCGCCTGTGGAGGGGTTCGGGAGGCCTTCCTTGGAGCCTGCGTTTACGCCGTTAACATAGAATGTTACAGTGTATGTATTTGTTTCTTCGTCGAGAACTGCTGTGTAAGCGAAGTGTGTCCACTGAAGCTCGATTTCAGACTCTGCGTCATAGAGAGCAGCTTCTTCGGTAGGAACTACTTCAAGACGAGCGCCGCTAGCGTCGTTGGAGCCGAGTGTGATACCATTCTGAGCCCAACCCTGGGAGATATCAACGTTCCAGATACCGATCCAAGCTTCGGTAGACTGTGTGTGCTGGCCGTACCAAACGTAAGGAGTGATACCGGTGTGTGCTGTTTCGATGATCCAAATACCAACAGAGAAGTCGCCTTCACCGGGGTTGATTGTCTGGAGACCGTCGCCGTCAGCGCAATAGAATGCCTTACCGCCGTTAACGCCTGTGAACCAATATCTGTCGGGGTCGTCGAGCTCATAAAGAGGATCGCCGAACTGTGTGGTAATAGGTGTGCCGGAAGTGCCGTCAACAGCATTTTCAGCATTGCCGTCAAAGTGGAAGTTACCGATAAGTCCATCGGTGGGGATTTCCGCTGCGGAAGTGCTTACTACGAGAGAGGAAGCAAGGACTACAACAGCAAGAAGAGCAAAAAGAACCTTTTTCATTTTTTCTTTCCTCCAAATAATTTGAGTCGCGCCGTCAAACGGCGCCTGTCTCATTGTGCTTTATATTTTACTTCATTCGTGTCGCTTTGTCAAGATGTTTGTTTTCAATTTGTACACATTTACAAAAACTAACGTCATCGCATGGTTAAAAATCCGATTTTCACGTTTGTTTTTTGTCGTTTTTGAACAAATTCAGTGGACAAACAATTCAATTGCAGGCCTTATCTTGTTAAAAAAGACCGTGCTCGGCACGGTCGTTTTTATTCATCGTCAAGTGTTAATTTTTGTCCCGATCCGAAATAAAGCTCGCGGAATGCGGCTGCGGACACGCCCTCATGATACTTGAAAAACTTATGGAAGCTTTTCGTATTTGCAAATCCCATCGTCTCCGATATATCCTTGACCTTCATATCCGTCGAAAGCAAAAGCTCGCGGATTCGCTTCAAGCGCACGGCGTCTATGTACGCCTTTACGCCCGGCTTGTAGCGTGCCTTGAACAGACGTGTTATATAATCTTCATTATAATTAAAGGCGGCTGCAACGTCCGACACCTTGAGCGGTCTGTTCGAATTTGCCGAGATCCATTCGCAGATCGCAAAAAGCTTCGAATACGGTGCGTCCTCGTCAACGGCGCCGGCACGCATCAATTCAAAAAGCAAAAGGTTCAGCGCGCAGGTGCAGGCGTCACCGTCATATTCGGGTGAGCGCGAATACAGGATCAGCTCTCGGAACAGTCGCGTCATACGTTCGAATTCGGGTGTGCTTTTCAGCGGCAGTGTTCCGAGCTCTCCCGAAAAATGCGCCCAATAAAGCTCCGCCGTATCCGCGTTTTCGCGATATCCGTACCGACGTGAGCCTGCGGGCAATATTGCCGCCTCGCCCTCGGACAGGGTAAATCTGTCGAAGCCGACGCCGATATATATCTGTCCCTTCGTGCACCACAAAAGCTCGTGCGTCCGAGTGTTGCTCGACGGATGCAGCCACCCCTTCGGTGCGACTATTTTTCCGGCAACAGCGTAGCTTACGTCAAAATTCATTTCCCTCTCCTTTCGTTTTTTTTTTGCGGGACGCGCAAAAGTAGGATTTTTGCACTTTCGTCAGATTATATTTTATCAAAAATTCGGCAAAAGCGCAAGGTTTTTATCATCAAAATATGCCCTGTTTATCGGAAAATCATTGAAAAAGACGGCTGTTTATGTTATTATGAAGTGATTCGGGCGCATTTCGTCGCATCTTAACAATAGCGTCACACGTCCGTCACAGTCAAATGCTAACATTTCACTGATAAAAGCTATATGCATACGGAGGGATCTGATTTGATCGAGGTAAAGCACCTTTCCAAAAAATACGCTACAAATCTCGCTGTTGACGATCTTTCTTTCACTGTCAAATCGGGTAAGATCTACGGATTCCTCGGCCCGAACGGTGCCGGAAAGTCAACAACGATGAACATAATCACAGGCTGTCTTGCGCCCACGTCGGGCGAGGTTTTGATCGACGGCCACAGCATAATCGAGGAGCCGGTCGAGGCAAAGTCCCACATCGGCTATCTGCCGGAGCTTCCCCCGCTCTACACAGACATGACCCCGCGCGAATATCTGACCTTTGTTGCGGAGGCAAAGGGCGTTCGCAAGGACAAAATCAAGGACGAGGTCGAGCTTGCGATGCACGAAACGGCGACGCTCGACGTTGCCGATCGTTTGATCCGCAATCTTTCAAAGGGCTACCGTCAGCGCGTCGGCATAGCAATGGCTATGATGGGAGATCCGGACATAATCATTCTCGACGAGCCGACAGTCGGTCTCGACCCGCAGCAGATCATTGAGATCCGCGATTTGATCAAATCGCTCGGCAAGGATCGCACGGTAATTCTTTCGAGTCACATTTTAACAGAGGTTGCGAGCGTTTGCGACAACATCATAGTTATCGCTCACGGCAAGCTCGTTGCGAACGACACGATGGAGGCTATCGCGGAGTCGCTCAGATCGGAAAACATCATGAAGCTCACTGTCAAGGCGACGCCCGACGAGGTCAAGTCGGTGCTGTCCGCAATCAAGGGCGTTTCGTCGTTTGAGATCACGGACGAAGACGACGAGGCAACGTTCGTCACTGTCAAATATCCGACAGAGCTCGACCTGCGCGAGACTGTATCCTTCGCTTTCTCCGACATAAGACGCGCCGTTTTGAGCATGACAGTCGAGGAGGAGGATCTCGAAGCGATCTTCCTTAAGCTCACGGAGTCCCCTGACGACGAAAGCGCAGACGCAGACAATGAAGTCGAGGCTGACGTTGATGAGGACGATGATGTTGACGAGGATGACATCGACGAGGAGGATTTCGAGGATGACGAGGAGGCTTACATCTACGATCCCAAGGATTATCTCACCGAATCGAGCTCCGTCGAAGCCGAATACTATGAAGAAGCCGACGACGATGAAAGCGACGTCGGAAATGTCACCGACGATGACGATGACAGTGACGACGACGGCGATTACAAGCCGCTTTTCGGCGGAAAGTGAGGCTAACCAATGCTTGCTATATATAAAAAGGAAGTCAAATCATACCTTTACAGCGCGATCGGCTGCGTGATGATCGCGATAACTCTCGCCTTCATCGGCTTTTTCACAACGCAGATCAATTTCCGTTCCGCTTACCCCGCATTCGAATATTCCCTCGGATTTATGATAATTTACTGCATTTTTCTTGTCATTGTTCCGTTTATCACGATGCGTTCGATCGCGGATGAGCGTCACACCAAGACTGAGCAGCTCCTTTTCTCTCTGCCCATCCCCGTTTACAAGATCGTTCTCGCGAAATATTTCGCTCAGCTTACTGTTTTTGCGATCCCGATGGGCATATCCGCGCTCTATCCGCTCGTTCTTTACGCATACGCCGATCCCGGCGTTGTAAATCTCGGATCCGCGTACAGCACTTTGCTTGTGCTGTTGCTTTTGCTCGCCGCGATGATAGCGATGGGAATGTTCATTTCGAGCCTTGTTGAAAATCAGATCATCGCCGCCGTGTCAACGGTTGCGCTGTTCTTGGTGCTCTACTTTATGTCCAACATCACCGCCGCCCTCTCGACAAGTGCCTCCACCTCCCTCATCGGCTTTTGCGTGCTCGCAGTTATCTTCGGAGCGATCATTTGGGCGGTGACGAAAAATCTCGTCGCCGGAGGCATCGGCGCAGCGCTCCCCACGCTCGGTCTCTTGATCTGGTACATCATCAAGCCCGACGCTTTTACGGGACTTTTCGCGGAATTCATCGGCAAGCTTTCGATCTTCGACAGATTCCTTGCCGTCGTATCCTATCAAAATCTCGACCTTACCGCTGTCGTATATTACAT
>CAZOMK010000072.1:0-7908 GCA_964580615.1 uncultured Lachnospiraceae bacterium
GAACGGCAGGTAACTGTCGCTCCCTGTAAACCCTATCCGAAGCAACTCCCTCAATGTCCTCGTCATCGGCCCGATGCAGTGACGGAGGGAGGCGGAAGTTAATTTTGCGGGGCAAAATTAACTTCGACAGTTTCTCTTTGAGAAATTGTCCTTGTTAGTTTGCTTTTGCAAAACTACTTCGAGCACGGCGGAGACGCTGTGCAAAGATAGATGACAACTCTCGACAGAACCCGGCTTACAGACCGTGTCATTCTTTTTGAAATAAAAAAACGCACCGTTTTTCGGTGCGTTTTTTGCTTTTTGCAGGCTTATTTTTCTTTTTTGATGACGCAGACGGAGGTGATCGTCATGATCATGATTGCGAAGGCGGCGATGGCATCTGTCAAGGATGCGGCGCATCCGCCTTTTTCCGTTGTTGCGTTGTCTGTTGAAGCGGAGCCGTCATCTGTTGTGATCGGAGATGTTGTTTCCGATTCACCGTTGTTTTTGTCAGCTTCCTCCGCTTCCTTTGAGAGATATCTTTTTTCGACTCCCTCAAGCGTCGGGGTGACCTTTTCCATCAGTCCGTTTTTGTCGAACGTGAGCACGTCGATGCAGGTCTGACGGTGATGTCCCGTGCCGTCGGTGAAGTGACCGAGCGGTGTATAGAAGCGATGATATGCGATGTAGTACTCATCCTCTCCGGGAATTTGCAGTATCGAATGGTGACCGGTGCCGAGAATGTCGAGCTCCGCGTTCTTTTCGAGGATCGTGCCGCGATATTGGATAACGCCGTCTATTCGCTTGGATGTTCCGTAATTGACGTGATAATTCGCGCTTCCCGTGTCATCGCAGGACCATGTAAAATGGTAAATTCCGTCGCGCTTTGTAACAGTGATGGCTTCGCGGAAATCGGTGACGCCCGAATAATTCTTCAACGTCGAGAGATCACAGCTTACCATGTCGTCGTTGAGCTTCACGACAGCGGCATTGCCGTTACCGAAAAGCATATACGATGTGCCGTCATCATCGGTGAATATCGACGGGTCAATGGCTTGTCCCATCGCGACGCCGTACTTTTTGCAGATTGCAACAGTCATAAGCGGCTCATCCTCGGCAACGAACGGCCCTGTCGGAGAATCCGCAACTGCAACGCCGATGTTGGAATTGCCCGTTGAATCCTTGGCACAGAAATAAAAATAGTATTTGCCGTCCTTTTCCTCAATTGAAGGCGCCCAAGCGCTGCCGACAGCCCATTTTACGTCCTTGCCCTTTTCGCAGTTCAAAATTACGCCCTCGTCCTTCCAATCAACGAGATTTTTTGATGAAAATACGCGGAATTTTGTGCCTGACCAGCCTGCATAGCCGTCCGAGGTAGTGTAGAGATAATACGTGTCGCCGAAAACGTCAATGTCCGGATCTGCGAACTGACCTTCAAGAACCGGATTTCCGCAGAGGACGGCGTTTACTGTCCAGGATTCCTTTTCTCCGTTGACGAGAAAGTCAACGGTAGCAGGCTCTCCGAAATTAACTTCTTTATCACCCTCCGCGTCGAGCTTTGCGTTAGGGCGAAGTGTGAATTTCAGCTTAACAGATTTGTGATTTTTTGAGTTACTCTTGCTGACGTAAACGTTAACAGTCTTTGTGTCGGTGTCTTCCTGCCATGTTACGATCGAGGAGCGGGACGATGTTACGTCGCGGAAGGGGGCGACTGTAACTCCGAGCAGCTCCGCTATGGCTGTGTCGGAAAGTGCCGTGTCGTAGACCTTCACGTTGTCAACATAACCCTTGAAATACCGATCCCCGTCGTAGAAGGATTTTCCGATGTAGCCGATTATGTCGCTTCCGAATTTGCGAAGCGAGGGCGAAACGCCGCTCTCCTCGTCAACACATTCGCCGTTGATGTAGAGCTGCATTATCGAGCCGTGGATGACTAGCGTGACGTTTGTCCAAACGTTTTTGAAGCTGCCGCTGCCGGCTACGTCATATTCCGACGACCATGAATTTTCCGTTATCGCGTAGCGGAATTCACTGCTTCTCGTGCGGAGGAAAAGGTACTTGTTTGAGTCCTTGCCGATTGCCACGGTGAAGAAATTCTCGCTGTCCATCAAGGAGCAAACGTCGAGCGAAAGCGTCATGTTTGTTCTTCCGTCGAAAAAGCCGACGGGAAATTCGAGATACGAGCCGGAGCCGTTCAGATAAAGCGCCTTTGAGTCGATCGCATCGACGTATTCGACCTTTGCGCCGCCTTTAAGCGCGGCGTCGTTGTCTCCGACGGAGTCGGAGCCGTCGTCGGCTTCAAAGTCATAGCAAAGGATGGGGGAAGCTGTGTCGGCGGCACTTACGGAGATCCCCGCGAGCGCAAACGACAAAACAAGCATTAATGAAATTGCGGATCTGAAAATAAAAGCGATTTGTTTTTGCATGAATATTATTCCTTTCGATGCTTTAATTAATTATACATCGAAATTTACGCACTTGCAATTTGAATTTACCTAATTTTTATACGTTTTGATGTGAAATGCTTGTGAAAAGCAAAAAACCGACAGAACACAGTCTGTCGGTTTTTCAATTTGCTCCATCGGAGATTCGAACTCCGGACACCTTGATTAAAAGTCAAGTGCTCTACCGTCTGAGCTAATGGGGCAAACAAATTCAAGCTAAAATATAATACTATATTTATTCGCATTTGTCAAGGGCTTTTTGAATAATATTTTGGGTTTAGAAAAAAGAAATTTTGTGCGGTTGGCTTGGCAGAGCCGATGATGTTATGTTATAATGAGATGTAAATATTCTTTTCTACGAAAGGGTACCGACATAATGGCAAAAAAAGGTTTTTACTCACCTCTTAACAAGGCGATCCTCAAGGAGGAAAACGCTTACACCGAAAACAGAGCACGCGCTCTTGAATATTAGAGACTGCTTTCCGCGGATACGATGCTGTACAGCTTCCGTCAAACCTTTGGTGTTGACACAAAGGGAGCACCTCACCCCGGCGGATGGGACGAGCCTCGCGGACTTCTCCGCGGTCATTCCCTCGGTCATTTCCTTTCTGCGCTTGCGCTTGCATATTCATCAACGCAGGATGTATTTTTCAAGGACAAGATCGCGTATATCGTCGATGAGCTTTATTCGCTTCAGCAGATGAGCAAGGGAAAAACGTCCGAGTTCAAAACCGAATGCGATCCCGATAACTGCCGTCAGGAAAATTGGAGCCGTGACCCCTCCACATGGGGCGAGGGCTTTATCAGCGCATATTCTCCCGATCAGTTCGCTCTGCTTGAGCAGTTCACGCCCTATGCACGCATTTGGGCGCCGTACTATACGCTTCATAAAATTATCGCAGGCTTGATCGAATGCTATCAGCGCACCGAAAACGAAACGGCGCTGAAGGTTGCCTGCGGCATCGGAAATTGGGTATATGACAGACTTTCTGTGCTCACACCCGAACATCGCAAAAAAATGTGGGGTATGTACATTGCAGGCGAGTACGGCGGAATGAACGAATCCCTTGCGAGACTTTATACGATCACAAAGGACGAAAAGTATCTTGCAGCCGCAAAGATGTTCGATAACGAGAACATTTTCCCCGGTCTTGCCGAAGGCGAGGACACGATCCAGCAGCTTCACGCAAATCAGCACATCCCGCAGATCATGGGCGCGGCGCTTGAATACGTTGCAACAGAGGACGAATATTATCACGATGTTGCAAAGCATTTCTTCGAAATCGTTACGGCACATCATATGTATTCGATCGGCGGCGTCGGCAGAGGCGAAGCCTTCCGTGAGCCCGATCTGCTTGCGAAGAACATCGAGCACGACCGCAACTGCGAGACCTGCGCGGCATACAATATGCTCAAGCTTGCACGCGAGCTTTACGCGTATGAGCCCGATAACGCTTCGTATATGCATTATTACGAGCGCACGCTCATCAATCATATCCTTTCGTCGCAGAGCCCACACACAACACCTCATATGCATAACGGCGTAACGTATATGCTTCCCATCGGTCCCGGCGCGAGAAAGGATTACAGCGACGATATGTACTCCTTCACCTGCTGTCACGGAACGGGCATGGAAAACCATGTTAAATATCAGGACGCCGCATACTTCATTTCCACTGAAGGCGATAAGCCGAGAGTGTACGTAAACCTCTATATCCCGTCCGAGCTTTCGTTGCCCGAACACGGCATTGAAATCAAGCTCGACACAAAATTCCCGCACCCCGAAACGAAGATCACGCTCGGCGGAAGCGGCGACTATGAGGTTTATTTCCGTACTCCCGAATGGGGCAAGACGGAATTCTCTCCGAGCGCGGGCGAAGCAAATCCCGTTGACGGAACAGACTATGTGAGCGTTTCTCATTCCGCAGGCACGGAAAATGCCGTTGACGTTAAGTTTACATATCTTGCGAAGCTTGAATACACGCCCGATACGCTTAACGGAACGCCCGTAGCATCTCTCAAGTACGGCCCGTTCGTTATGGTCGCGAAGGATTCGCGCCGTGAATTCCTCACGCTCAAGGAGCCCAAGGATCTCGACGCCGCACTCAAGCTCTCGTATAATGACGAGGCGGGTGCATTCTGCGTTGTCGGTTGCGGATATATCTTCGTTCCGATGTACAAGGCACATGACTTTGCTTACCACACCTATTTTAAGATCGAAAAATAACAAAAAAGCCGCCCGCGGGCGGCTTTTTTGTTTAGCTTTGCTTTTTTCTTACGTCGATGTAATAGTGATCGGTGCTCGGATCGAGCGAAACGGTCGTTTTTCCGTTATAGAGATCAAAACCGAAATTATTTCGGATTATTTCGATGGAATCGAAATTTGTCACGGTCGCCGTTTGTGATTCAAAGCTGAGGCATGATCCGAGACGCGCGGCTACCGCGTAGCCGTTTCGGTTTGTTTCGTCACCCACATAATCGACGCTCGCCGGCTTTTGAAGCGTTGCGACAACATCGATCGTACCGCCTGCCGGTATTGTTAACTCAACTGCGGCGTATATGATGCGCTGTGACGTTCTGACGTGAGAGAAAATATCTTCGAGCATTCCGCCGTCGAGTCCGTCGGCGAGGATCTTTCCGTTCTCTCCCAAAAGCGCCGCGACGAGCGATTTGTAGGTTTCAATTCCGCCTGTAACGGAATATCCGTTCTCGGCAAAATCATTCAGACAGTGCTCGATGATCTTGCCGAACGTCGTTTCGTAGCGCGTTACGGTGCAGGTGAGATCGTCAACCTCCTCGCCCTTGTCACAGCCGCCGTCACGGTAGCCTTGGAGCTTGTAGGAGTCGATGTCCTCACCGCAGATGATGACGAACGCGTCGCTCGGATACTTGTATTTTTCGTCGATGTCGCCGTCTTTGATCTTGATGGAGGAACAGCTTCTTGCCGCGTATCCGTTTTCGACGTCATAAACGCCGCCGTTCATGTTGTAGCTGTAAACGAAGGTTTTATTGTAATCAAGGTTGAAATAGAATTGAAGCGTCGGATTGTTCGCCTTCGGATCGTTTGTGTAAACGTAGTCGTGGAGCCTGTAAACATAGACGGGAATGTCGAGCGACTGCGCGCTTTCGAAAACGCAATCGGGGTAGCTTCCGCCTTTTAGAAGTGCTTCATAATCGTCAAACGACGAAAATCTGCCGTTCATGCCGCCGAAATAAAGCGACGCCTCAACTTTTTCTCCGTTTATCTCCAAAACGGGCGGAACATCGGACGCGCTTGCCGCGTAAGGATACATCGCTGTGACGGTAATATCATTTGTCGTTGTGTTTTTCAACGTGTAGGAGTCCTTTACGGCGGCAAAAGTGCCATGTGCTTGGGCGTAACCGGCAAAATCGAGAGTGATGTCGCGTGTTGCCGATATGCCGTCGGCGCTTTCGCGGACGGTGAGCGGAAAAACGGGGCCGGCGTATGACATATACGTCAAACCGGTGCCGGCGCCTGAGCCTGCATTGCCACCCGGATATATTAAGATGAAGGCGCCGATGACGAGCGCGAGGCACGCCGCGACGGAGCACCATTTTGCGATATGCGGTTTTTTCGAGCGTCGGGCACAGCCCGCATCGGCAACGTAAGCGTCACTTACTTCACCGACAGCGTCAAAAATGTCGTCAGGTTTCATTGATATCCCTCCTTTGTGAGAATGATCTTCAGCTTTTTTCTTGTTCGGAGAAGCATGGATTTGACCTTGCTTACTGTGAAGCCGAGCTCGTCTGCGATGCTCGAAACGGGCTTGACGTACCAATATCTTAAAAGAAACACTCGCCGTTCCGTATCGGGCAGGGACGAAACAAAGCTGTCGATGAGCTTTGCCAGCTCCGCTTTATCAAGCTCCGCTTCCGTGTCGCTTGCGTCGGGGATGCATTCCGTCAGCTCGTCGAGCACGAGCGAGACTTCACCGCCGCCACGACGGTCTGCGTGCTGTTTTCGCCATTTGTCTATCGAAATCCGACGGGTGATCTTTCCGAGAAAAACGGACAGAACGGACGGCGAATTCGGAGGCATCGAATTCCACGCGCCGAGGTAGGTGTCGTTGACGCTTTCTTCGGAATCGGGGTGATTTTTCAAAATGTTATATGCGATTGCATAACAATACGCGCCGTATTTTTCGGCAGTTGCCTTAATAGCAGCTTCGTCTCGTGCGTGATAAAGTCTTACGATGCTTATATCGTCCATGAGATTCTCCTTTCTTTATGCTTCGGGGCCCTTCACACATATACTCGTATTTTTTCTGCGGAGGTTGCGTTCATTTATAATTATATTATCACAAAATTCTCGTTTTTGCTTTACATTTCAAATTTATTGTGCTATAATATCCGAAAAACGAACAATTGTTTTCATATACGCGCCGTTATCGGTGCAAAGGGAGAATGCGGAATGTACAAAAAGGCGATCTATCCGGGATCCTTCGATCCGTTCACAAACGGACATCTTGATATAGTGAAAAAAGCGTCCAAGCTTTTCGAGGAAGTATACATTTACATCGGCGTCAATCCGAACAAAAAACGTTCCTTTGATCCGGACAAAATGAAGACTGCGATCGAATCGACGCTCGCGGAGCTCGGCATCTGCAATTGCCGCGTTATCGCGGAGAGCGGTCTTGTTGCCGAGTTTGCCAAGTCCAACGGGATCGGGTATATGATCCGCGGACTGAGAAATAATATGGATTATAATTATGAGGAAAATATCGCGGAGGTGAACAAGCTCATAAATCCGGAGCTTGAGTACGTTTATTTCCGTGCGGAAAACGTCGCTGTTTCCTCGTCAATGGTGAAGGAGCTTCACAGCTACGGTCAGAACGTCTCTCCGTATCTTCCGAAGCACGTCCTCGAAATTATCTGAGCTTGAAGCGTTAACGGAGGGCTGCATTGGATAAATTTAAGCTTGTGTCCCAATATAAGCCGACGGGAGATCAGCCGGAGGCGATAGCGACCTTGACGGAGGGCGTTCTGCGCGGCGAAAAAATGCAGACGCTTCTCGGAGTAACAGGCTCCGGTAAGACGTTCACGATGGCGAATATTATCGCAAATCTGAACCGTCCCGCCATAATTTTCGAGCCGAATAAGACGCTTGCGGCGCAGCTCTGCACCGAGATGCGCGAGTTCTTTCCTGACGCCGCTGTCGAATTTTTCGTATCTTATTACGACTATTATCAGCCGGAGGCTTATGTCCCCGGAAAGGATATATATATTGAAAAGGACGCGATGATCAACGACGAGATAGATAAGCTCCGTCATTCGGCTACGTCTGCGCTTTTCGAGCGCCGTGACGTGATAATCGTTGCGTCGGTTTCGTGCATATATTCGCTCGGAGACCCGAACGAATATCAAAGACAGCTTGTTTCCGTCCGTCCCGGTCAGCTCATGGACAGAAATGAGCTTTCTTCGGAATCGGGGTGATTTTTCAAAATGTTATATGCGATTGCATAAC
>CAZOMK010000073.1:0-7778 GCA_964580615.1 uncultured Lachnospiraceae bacterium
TGTGGGGGTATCGGGCGCCTGTTCGGGGCAAACTCCGAGTTCAAGGAAGCCTTCTTTTTTGTAATCCGGCTCGTTAGCGGGACTTTCGAGATCAAGACCCTCATGGGAAAGATGCCAGATGTTTTTATCCTTGGAATAGTTGGTTTCGCGGTTGATCTTGAGCGGGATGTTGTGTGCTTCTGCGTAGTCGATCTCCTCGTCGCGGGACTTGATATCCCACTCACGCCAAGGCGCGATGATCGTCATATCGGGAGCGAACGCCTTGATCGTAAGCTCGAAGCGTACCTGGTCGTTGCCCTTTCCCGTGCAGCCGTGGCAGATCGCGTCGGCACCCTCTGCAAGTGCGATCTCTACGATACGCTTCGCGATGCAGGGACGTGCATGGGACGTGCCGAGGAGGTAATCCTCGTATTTTGCGTCTGCTTTAAGGCAGGGCCAAATGTAATTTTCGATATAATCTTCCTTCAGATCCTCGATGTAAAGCTTGGATGCGCCTGTTTTGAGCGCTTTTTCTTCGAGACCGTCAAGCTCGGTACCCTGACCGACGTCACCGGAGACGGCGATGACCTCGCAGTTGTTGTAGTTTTCCTTGAGCCACGGAATAATAATGGATGTGTCAAGTCCGCCGGAATAGGCGAGAACGACCTTTTTGATGTCCTTTTTCATTTTATTTCTCCTTTTAGGGGTGATATATAAATTAACATTCGCTTCCCGCGAACGATTAAAGTATATCACAAGCATCTGCTTAAATCAATAAGGATTTGATAAAATCTGCATAATGTTCAATAGAAATCGAATAAATATGCGTGAAATCGGGCATTTTAACGTAATAAAATGCATAATATGCATATTCGCAGAACAAAAAATCGGCTTTTCATTTTCGAAAAGCCGATTTTTGAATATAAGATATCAGAACAGACCGCTTATCGTGCCGTTTTCGTCAACATCGATTCCGCAAGCGGCGGGAAGCTTGGGGAGCCCCGGCATTGTCATGATGTCGCCCGTAAGCGCGACGATGAAGCCTGCGCCTGCGGAGACCTTGATGTTTTTGACAGTGACCGTAAAGCCTTCGGGCGCGCCGAGCTTTGTGGGATCGTCGGAAAAGCTGTACTGTGTTTTCGCTATGCAAACGGGAAGCTTGTCATAGCCGAGCGAGGTGAGCTTTGTGATTTCTTTTTTGACTGCCGGCATGAAATTTACGCCGTCGCCGCCGTAAATTTTCGTAACGACAGCGTTGATCTTTTCTTCGATCGAAAGGTCATCGTCGTAGCTGAAAATAAAGTTGTTTTCCGTTGAGCAGAGACGTACGACCTCCTCGGCAAGCTCTGTGCCGCCTGCGCCGCCGTCCGCCCAGACGGTGGAAAGAATCGCCTTGACGCCGAGCTCGGCACATTTGTCGATGACGAGCTTGATCTCGTCGTCTGTGTCTGTCGGGAAGCGGTTAACGGCAACAACAGCGGGAAGCTTATAAACCTCGGTGATGTTTTTAACGTGACGCAGAAGATTCGGCAGTCCGGCTTCGAGCGCCGCGAGATTTTCCGTGCCGAGATCTGTTTTCGCAACTCCGCCGTGCATTTTCAGCGCACGGATCGTCGCAACGATGACGACTGCATCGGGCTTGAGCCCCGCCGCACGGCATTTTATGTCGAGGAATTTTTCCGCTCCGAGATCGGCGCCGAAGCCTGCCTCGGTAACGGTGTAATCGGCAAGCTTCATCGCTGTTTTTGTTGCGATTACGGAGTTACATCCGTGAGCGATGTTTGCGAACGGGCCGCCGTGAACAAGCGCGGGCGTTCCTTCAAGTGTGCCGACGAGATTGGGCATGAGTGCATCGCGGAGGAGGGCGGTGAGCGCGCCTACCGCTTTGAGATCACCGGCAGTGACGGGCTTTTCGTCGTAGGTATAGCCGATGACGATGCGAGAAAGACGAGCTTTCAAGTCAGATATTGAATCGGAAAGGCACAGTACAGCCATGATCTCGGATGCGACAGTGATGTCGAAGCCATCCTCGCGAGGCGTACCGTTGACTCTTCCGCCGAGACCGTCCGTAATAAAACGGAGCTGGCGGTCATTCATATCGACGCAGCGCTTCCACGTAATACGTCTCGGATCTATTCCGAGCGCATTGCCCTGATAAATATGGTTGTCGATCATTGCAGCCAAAAGATTGTTTGCCGCGCCGATTGCATGGATGTCGCCCGTGAAATGGAGGTTAATGTCCTCCATCGGGATAACCTGTGCGTAGCCGCCGCCGGCAGCGCCTCCCTTGACCCCGAAAACGGGGCCGAGGGAGGGCTCACGGATAGCTACCATTGAGTTTTTGCCGATGCGTCTGAGCGCGTCAGCCAAGCCGATTGTTGTTGTTGTTTTTCCTTCTCCCGCAGGAGTGGGGGTGATCGCGGTAACGAGGATAAGGCGTCCGTTTTGACGGGACTTGTCATCCTTGACGGAAAGGCTTATTTTTGCCTTGTATTTGCCGTAGTGAACGATTGTTTCCGGCGCAATACCTGCGAGCTTGGCGAGATCGTCTACGGGCGTAGGTACCGTCGATTGAGCGATTTCGATATCTGTCTTCATAGTTACCTCACTATAAAAATTATAGATTAAAGTGCTTTTGCGGATGATTTTTGAACGACGTCATGAGCGCCGCCTTCGACAATACTTACGGAAGAAACGAGTGTAAGCTTTGCGTTTTTCTGAAGCTCCGGTATCGTGATAACGCCGCAGGAGCACATTGTGGACTTGATCTTGGTGAGCGTGCGCTGAACGTTGTCGGAAAGCGTGCCCGCGTAGGGAACATAGGAATCGACGCCTTCCTCGAAGGTAAGATTCGGCTTGCCGCCGAGGTCATATCTCTGCCAGTTACGTGCGCGGTTAGATCCTTCGCCCCAATATTCCTTCATGAGAGTTCCGTTGATGTTAAGCTTTTCCGTAGGGCTTTCCTCGAAGCGAGCGAAATAACGTCCGAGCATTACGAAATCGGCGCCCATAGCGAGAGCAAGCGTGATGTGATGGTCGTGAACGATACCGCCGTCGGAGCAGACGGGAACATAAACGCCTGTTTCCTTGAAGTATTTGTCACGTGCGCGGCAAACCTCGATTACGGCAGTTGCCTGACCGCGACCGATGCCCTTTGTTTCGCGCGTGATGCAGATGGAGCCGCCGCCGATGCCGACCTTGACGAAGTCTGCGCCGCAGTCTGCGAGGAAACGGAAGCCTTCCTCGTCAACAACGTTGCCAGCGCCGACCTTTACGCTGTCACCGTATTTTTCGCGAATGAAGTTGATCGTACGGCGCTGCCATTCTGTGAAGCCTTCGGAGGAGTCGATGCAGAGGACGTCAACGCCTGCCTCAACGAGTGCGGGAACGCGAGCTTCATAGTCGCGAGTGTTGATACCTGCGCCGACAACGTAACGCTTCTGACCGTCAAGAAGCTCGTCGGGATTTTTCTTGTGCTGATCGTAGTCCTTGCGGAAAACGAACGAGGAAAGATTGCCGTTTGCGTCAACGATGGGAAGGGAATTGAGCTTATTGTCCCAAATGATATCGTTAGCTTCCTTGAGGGATGTGCCTTCGGGAGCTGTTACAAGACGAGAAAGCGGGGTCATGAAGGTTTCGACCTTGTCAGTCGGATCCATTCTGCTTACGCGATAGTCTCTGCCGGTAACGATACCGAGCAGCTTGCCAGATCCGGTGCCGTCATCTGTTACGGCGACGGTGGAGTGACCTGTTTTTTTCTTGAGCTCAAGTACGTCTGCGAGAGTTGCGTCGGGACGGATGTTGGAATCGCTTGCGACAAAGCCCGCCTTGTAGCCTTTTACGCGAGCAACCATAGCCGCTTCGCTTTCGATAGACTGGTTTCCGTAAATGAAGGACATACCGCCCTCGCGAGCGAGAGCAACAGCAAGTCTGTCACCGGATACGGACTGCATGATTGCGGATACCATCGGTATATTGAGCGAGATTGCGGGTTCTTCGCCGCGTCTGAATTTTACGAGAGGTGTTTTGAGCGATACATTCGAAGGAATGCACTCAGCGGAGGAATATCCGGGTATGAGCAGATATTCATTAAAGGTATGTGACGGTTCATTGATAAAAGTTGCCATGATAGATCCCCTTTACGTTTATTATTTGAAATATTTTACTGCGGAATCGAAGATTTCCGAATCATAATTGCCGGGAACATTTTGGTAAAGTCCCTTGCCTACGCGTTCACTGTGTCCCATTTTACCGAGAACTCGTCCGTCGGGAGAGGTGATGCCCTCGACCGCAAGGATGGATCCGTTGGGATTATAGTTAATGTTGTATGTCGGCTTTCCTGCCTCACCGACGTACTGCGTTGCAATCTGTCCGTTTTCGATGAGCGCGTCGATCACGCTGTCGGAAGCGATGAAGCGTCCCTCACCGTGCGAGATCGGAACGGCGTGGATATCTCCGACGTTTGAATTCATGAGCCAAGGCGATTTATTTGACGCAACTCTTGTGTAAACGATACGCGACTGATGGCGACCGATCGTGTTAAACGTGAGTGTAGGTGCGTTTTCGTTCGGATCTGTTATTTCGCCGTAAGGAACGAGTCCGAGCTTGATAAGCGCCTGGAAGCCGTTGCAAATACCGCACATAAGACCGTCGCGAACCTTGAGAAGCTTGTTTACCTCATCCTTGATCGCGCCTGCGCGGAAGAATGCCGTTATGAATTTACCCGATCCGTCGGGCTCATCGCCGCCGGAGAAGCCGCCGGGAATGAATATCGCCTGAGACTCGCTTACAAGTGAAGCGAATTTTTGAACGGATTCCGAAATATGCGCGGCATCCATGTTGTTGATAACGAAAATTTCGGGTTCACCGCCCGCCGCTCTTACAGCTGCCGCAGAGTCGAATTCGCAGTTTGTACCCGGGAAAACGGGGATAAGGAATTTCGGCTTTGCGGATTTGATCGCGGGGGGGGGATATGATTTTGCGGAATACGAGATTGCGGGAATAATGTTTCTCGGCTCAGCTGCGTGAACGGGGTAAACGCTTTCGGGACGCGCCTCGTAGTCACGGTAGAGCTCGTCCGTAGTCAAAGCCTCGTCGCCGTAGGCTACACTGCGTTCGACTGTTGTAACGCCGAGCTCTGTGTAGGGAATTAAGGGGAAAACGTTTTCGGGAAGCTCAAGGATGAACGCGCCGTACTTATACGAGGTCAGCTCGGAAAGTGAAACGGAGCTGTCAAGCTTTATGCCGATGCCGTTACCGAAGGTCATCTTGATGACAGCGGCGAGAGTGCCGCCGATGCCGGGAGTGGACGCCGCGAAAGCACCGTTTTTGATGAGACGCTCTGCTTCCTTAGCGACCTTCTTGTACGATTCGGGGACGGGAAGTCCGCTTTCCGTTGTTTCAGGAGCGATAAGCACTACCTTGTGATTTGCCGACTTAAATTCGGGAGAGACAACGTCGGACGTCTTTCCGACGGAAACGGCAAAGCTTACAAGTGTCGGAGGAACGTCTATGTCCTCAAACGAGCCGCTCATCGAATCCTTACCGCCGATAGCGGCGAAGCCGAGGTCAAGCTGAGCTTTAAGCGCGCCGAGAAGCGCGGAAGCCGGCATCCCCCAACGGTAAGCGTCAGTTTTCGGCTTGGGGAAGTACTCCTGGAACGTGAGCCACGCCTTGTCCGCGGGAGCGCCCGATGCAACGAGCTTTGCCGCAGATTCGATCACTGCGAGATAAGCGCCGTGATATGGGCTTCTTTCCGTAATAAAGGGGTTATATCCCCATGACATATATGAAATTGTTGTTGTGTCGCCCTTTTTGATCGGTATTTTATGTGCCATTGCGACTGCGGGAGTGAGCTGATATTTGCCTCCGAAGGGCATCAGCACCGTACCGCGTCCGATCGTTGCGTCAAAGCGTTCGGAAAGACCGCGGCTCTGCGCTATGTTGAGATCGTTCATCATATCGCGGCAAATTTCGGTAAACGAACCAGAATAATTTGTCTTGTATATGTCGTCGTGATCCTTAACCTCGGCAACCTTGATGTCGATATGCTTGGGTGCGCCGTTGCTGTTGAGGAATTCACGGCTGACGTCAACGATCACCTGCCCTCCGTTTCTCATAACGAGACGGGGAGCCTCGGTTACGGTTGCAATGTGAGTTGCTTCAAGATTTTCCGCTTCCGCGAGCTTTATAAAGTGCTCCATGTCCTCTTTTGCAACAACGACAGCCATTCTTTCCTGCGATTCGGAGATAGCAAGCTCCGTGCCGTCAAGACCGTCGTACTTTTTCGGTACGGCATCGAGGTTGATGTCAAGACCGTCCGCAAGCTCACCGACTGCAACGGAAACGCCGCCTGCGCCGAAGTCGTTACAGCGCTTTATGAGGCGCGAAGCCTCTGTCGAGCGGAACAAGCGCTGAAGCTTGCGTTCTTCGGGTGCGTTGCCTTTCTGAACCTCTGCTCCGCACGTGGAGAGGGATTCGGACGTATGCGATTTGGACGAGCCCGTTGCACCGCCTATGCCGTCGCGTCCCGTTCTTCCACCGAGAAGGATAACAACGTCACCTGCTTCGGGGCAAAGTCTGATTACGTTTTCCGCGGGAGCGGCACCGAGAACGGCACCGATCTCCATGCGCTTCGCAACGTATCCGGGATGATAAATCTCGTTTACGGAGCCGGTAGCAAGACCGATCTGGTTACCGTAAGAGGAGTATCCGGATGCGGCAGTTGTAACGAGCTTGTACTGCGGAAGCTTGCCGGGGAGTGTTTCGGAGGCGGGGCGAGTCGGATCGCCTGCGCCTGTAACGCGCATTGCGGCGTATACGTAAGATCTTCCGGAAAGCGGGTCACGGATGGCGCCTCCGATGCAGGTGGCGGCACCGCCGAAGGGCTCGATCTCCGTCGGATGGTTATGAGTTTCGTTTTTGAAAAGAAGCAGCCAATCCTCGTCGGCTCCGTCGTGATCGACCTTGATCTTAACGGTGCAGGCGTTGATCTCCTCGGACTCGTCAAGATCGGTCAGCTTTCCCGTCGCTTTAAGGTAGCGGGCACCGACTGTCGCGATGTCCATAAGGCAGATCGGCTTATGCTCTCTGCCGAGCTTTCTGCGAAGCTCAATGTAGCCGTCGTAAACCTCTTTGATCTCCGCGTCGTCTGTTTCAAATGAGTCGATGACTGTTCCGAAGGTGGTGTGACGGCAATGATCGGACCAATACGTGTCGATCATTCTGATTTCGGTGATCGTAGGCTCTCTGCCCTCGGAAATGAAATACTTTTGGCAGAATTCGATATCATCGTTGTCCATTGCAAGACCGTAATCTCTGACAAAATCGGCAAGCTCGTTTTTGTCGAGCGATGTAAAGCTGTTCAGAACCTCAACGGGTGCGGGAGCAGTGAACTCGGATGCAAGGGTAACGGGCTTTTCGAGCGACGCCTCGCGCGTTTCAACGGGATTGATAACGTGATGCTTGATGCGTTCGATGTCGTTTGCGGAAAGCTCGCCGTAAAGGACGTATATTTTCGCCGTTTTCAACGCAGGACGCTCGCCCTGCGAGATAAGCTGGATGCACTGCGCTGCGGAATCGGCACGCTGATCGTACTGACCGGGCAGATATTCGACCGCAAAAACGGCGACTGCACCGTCTGTTGTTATTTCATCGCAGGTGTCATCTGTCTGAGGCTCGGAAAATACCGTGTTTTTAGCGTAATTGAAAAGCTCCTCCGATATGCCCTCGACGTCATAACGGTTAATGACTCTGACGTCGGTAAGACCTTTTATTCCGAGAAAGGATACGATATCCGT
>CAZOMK010000074.1:0-7721 GCA_964580615.1 uncultured Lachnospiraceae bacterium
CTTCGTTTTCATACCATGAATTCGAGCCGTACTTACCGAACATTTCGGATACCGCTTCGATCGTTTCGTGGGTTGAGATAACCTCGCCGCAATCCTCGCAATAGAACACGGGAATCGGCAGGCCCCAATGACGCTGACGTGAGATACACCAATCGGCACGTTCTCTGATCATGGAGATCATTCTGTCGCCGCCCCAAGCGGGGATCCATTCAACGCTTTCAGCCGCTTTAACGGCGTCATCCTTAAATGCGTCAACGGAGCAGAACCACTGCGGCGTTGCGCGGAAGATGATGGGATGCTTACTCCAGCAGTGCGGATAGCTGTGCGTTACCTCCTCGGACGCAAAAAGTGCGCCCGATTCCTGCATATCTGCAAGAATCGCCGTATTGGATGCTTCGTAATAAAGTCCCGCATACTTGCCTGCCTCCGCTGTCTGATATCCGCGGTCATCAACGGGAACTATGATATCAATGCCGTACTTTTTGCAGGTCATATTGTCATCTGCACCGAAGCCGGGCGCCGTATGAACGCAGCCTGTACCGCTGTCCATTGTGACATAATCCGCATTTACAACGACGGAATCTCTGTCAAGGAAGGGGTGACGCGCGCGCATAAACTCAAAGTCTCTGCCCTTGAGCGTTTTTACAACTGTATAAACACCGATATTGCCCTCGCTCATCGTCTTTTCGGCAAGCGCCTCGGCGACGATGTAGCATTCGCCGTTTTCCGTTTTCAGGACGACGTAATCCTCAACGGGAGAAAGTGCGATTGCAAGGTTACCGGGAAGTGTCCATGTCGTTGTTGTCCAGATGATAAAATATGTCTTATCGAGATCGCAAACGTCGGAGAGCAAGCCCTTATCGTCAACGACCTTGAATTTAACGTAGATAGAGGTACACTTATCGTCCGCGTATTCGATCTCCGCTTCCGCAAGTGCCGTTTCGTCGTGCGGGCACCAATAAACGGGCTTCAGTCCCTTATAAATGTATCCACGGTCGAACATTTCGCCGAAAACCTTAACCTCACGTGCTTCAAACGAAGGACGCATCGTAAGATACGGCTCGTTCCAATCTGCCGTAACGCCGAGGCGCTTGAAGGAATTCATCTGAATGTTCACATAATCCTGTGCGAATTTTTCGCAAGCGGAACGGAATTCGGGAATACTCATACGCTTACGGTCGAGCTTGGATTTTTAATGATCGCAGACTCAATCGGCATACCGCGGTTATCCCAGCCGGGAGTAAAGGGAGTCTTATATCCCTCCATGGTTTTTGATTTATTGATAAAATCCTTGAGGATCTTATTCATTGCCGTACCCATGTGAATATTTCCGTTTGAGAAGGGAGGGCCGTCGTGAAGCACGAAGGAGGGCTTTCCTTCGTTTTTCGCCAGCATTTTTCCGTACAGATCTATGCTGTTCCAATATTCGAGCATTTTAGGCTCGCGTTCGGGGAGATTCGCTCTCATCGAAAATTCCGTTTTCGGCAAATTGAGTGTGCTTGTATAGTCCTTAGCCATTTGTATGTTTTCCTCCGTGCCGCTGATGCGGCATAATTTTATGTATGTATATATATCTCTTCCCTTTCGGGAATTATAAATGCTCAGTCATCGTAAAGGTCGCCAACGATATCGTCGTCCGTTGCGACTGTATCTATTTTTGTCGATGAATCACCGAAGATGTAGTTGAATTCGTCAAGATTTGTCATGTCAAAGTCGTCGTCATCTGCCTCCGCCGACTCGGAAACGCTGTCATACTGAAGCTTGAGGGCGCTCAAAATATCATCGAGATCATCCGTTTCCTTTTTTTCGGGAGCGACTTTTTTCTTTTTCTTTGCAAGATGGAAGCGCGCCTTTGACGCTTTCTTCGGTTGATCTGCCGGCTTTTCCGTCTGATTTTCCTCTGCGAGCTTCGGCTCCTGCACCTCCGACGGTACCGCATCGGGTATCAACGTCTCCGCTTCGGCGTCAGCATCGGTCACGTCGCCGTCAACGTCAAAGAAATCCGCCAAAAAGTCATCCATATCGAGCTGTTCGGGCAAGATCTGCTCGTCAGCCTCATCGACCGTTTCTTCGATGGCTTCGTCAGTTTCTTCGGCTTCGTCAGCTTCGTCTGCGGGATCATCCTCCGACACAACGGGGATTTCGAATATCAGACTTTCCGCCGCTTCAACCTCGGCAGTCTCGGCTTCCGCATCAATGCCGTCGAGCGCTTCGATATCGTCCGTTTCGTCCTCGATTGCATCAAGCTCGTCAAGCTCATCAAGCTCGTCCGCTTCAATTTCTTCGATCGGTTCGGCTTCTTCGATAGGCTCGGCGTCGGAAACGAGCAGTTCTATTTCTTTAAGCTTAGCGGAGACCATGTCAAGCTCCAAGCGAAGCGACGAAACAGCGCCGCTCAAAATCGCGGCTGCCGCCGTCGATTTTTCGCCGCTTATTGCGTCTCCCCCGGACTTTACGTTTGCTGTAACAGCGGCAAGCTCTGCCGAATTGTACTGATCGAGCTTTTCGATCGCGGCATCCAATCTGCGCGAAAGCTCGTCGTTTTCGCGTCTGAGCTTTTCGTAATTATCCGCAATATATTCAAGATACGAATTAACCTCGCTGCGGGCATAGCCTCCCATCGCAAGGGAAAATTCCTTTTTTCTTATCTCTTGAGGTAAAAGCATATTTCCTCCGTATCAAACGTATTTTTCCGCCCAAAGGCGAAGTCTGCCGCGTTTTGTCACGCCGTCAGTACCTTTTATTATAAATTTTCCTTTTCCGCGAACGGACAGCACGTCGCCCTCGTCAACGGCGGCATCGGGCTTCAAAAGCTGCTCGTAATTCAGCTCGCACAGCCCGCCCGCAACATACTCCTTCGCTTTTTCGCGCGAGCAATTGACAAGCGCCGCTATCACCGAATCGGCGCGCATCGACGCGACAGTATCAGTCACCGTTACCGTTCGTTTTGTTGCCGCAAAGTCCTCAGGCAGCGCACCCGACGTCACCTTAACTGAATCTCTGCCGACTTTTGTCAGTGTAGCCTTTATAAATCCGCTCATTTTCGCGTCGCAGAACACGTACGCCTCGTCGCCGTCAACGAGAATATCGCCAAGACAGCCGCGTTTTATTCCGAGGGCGAGCAGTGCGCCCATAAAATCTCTGTGAGAAAGTGAGCGGAAGCCGCTTCCTCTGATCAAAAGCGTTACGGTGTCCTCGCTCGAAAGCTCCGACGCGACCTGACGGACAGCCTCGACGTCCGTTTCGTCTGTCCCGTAAAGCGCGTATTCGGGCAAGCAAACGAGCCGCGCGCGCTCCGCTGACGGATAGCCTCCGCAAAAAGCGAAACGTCCGCGATATCCCGCCCGATTAAGCACGGACGAGACGAAATACATCTCGCGCGGAGTCAAAAACTCACTGACGGAGATCTCTCCTCTGTCTGCTTTTTGCATTTGCTCCGTGACTCTCGCCGCGAGAAGTTCATTTTCGGTATCGTTATTTTTCATTTTGTCTTTTACAAGATCCTGAGCAAGAAAAGTATCAAGCTCAAAAGCAAATACAGCACAAGAAACGATGCATCATCGAGGAAGCGTTGATCCGCGCCGTACTTTTCCAAAAGTGAGCGTACAGGGTCAAGCAACGGCTCTGTAACGGCATATATAAAATCAGAGAATCTGTTTTCTTCGTCATCGGAAATCACAAACGGCAAGACCCAACGAATAAAAAGAAGCAACATATATGCTCTTAAAACAAACCGTACCGTCGATCCGAACAAAGCCAATAAAATACTCAAAGCAGTGCCTTTCCCGATTAATTAGAAAATGCCGTATCCGTAATTTCCGGGATACGGCATTTCACCGATTCAATCAATAACCGTAGTTGGTTTCGTCCTCCGCCTCTTCGGGAGCGGGCTGTGCGTGAGGCTTGCGTGTTTCGCGAAGCTGTTCGCCGCTTACGTCCACATTTGCGGGGGTGATGGTAGGCATTGTTTGCAATGCGCTTGATCGAGCCGTCGATGGAATATGCCACGCCGGAAAGGAAGTCGATAAGGCGGCGAGCCGTTTCCTTATCTGTCGCTTCAAGGTTAAGAACGACAGTGCGCTGGCTGAGAAGATGATCTGCGATCTGAGGAACGTTCTTGAAGCTGTCGGGGCGAATGACCTTCATCTGAAGCGCCGCGCCGCCGATATTAATTCCGCTCGAAAAAGAAGATGCTGCGGGAGCAACGGGCTGCTGGTAGCTCGTGCTTGCAGGCTGCTGATAGCCTGTGCTTACGGGCTGCTGGTAGCCTGTCATCGGCTGCTGTTCAACATCGGACGCATAGCCGGTGTCGAGGATATCGTCGGTATAGTAGCCGTCGTCATCGTAGCCGTTATCGTCGCGTTCGTCTGCTCCGGACCATTTCTTTATCTTATCCATAAATCCCATTGTTGTTTGTCCTCCGAGTTTTTGTTTTTTCGTTTATTTTTGATTTTTATTTTTTATCTCCGGGAGTTATCGCCGCGGGAGCACGCTTTCCGAAAAGTGCGCTTCCGACGCGGACCGCAGTCGCTCCGACTGCCGCCGCTTCGCGGTAACTGTCGCTCATCCCCATTGATAATACGGGTTCTATTATATTATGCTGTTTTTTTGTCAAAATGTCAACCGAGATGCGATAAGTTTCCTCAAAATATTTCAAATAATCCGCACTTTTTTCACATTTCGGCGCCATTGTCATGAGTCCGCGGACGAAAACTCCGTCCAAATCCGCGATTTTATCGAGTGCGTCGTCGATCTCCTCCGGCAAGAAGCCGCTCTTTGACGCCTCCCTGCCTATGTTGACCTCCAAAAGAATATCCATCCGTTTGCCTATCGAAAGCGAGCGCTTCGATATTTCCTCGGCAAGTCCGACCGAATCGACGGAATGTATCATCGATACCTTATCGACTATATACTTGACCTTGTTTTTTTGAAGCGTCCCGATGAAATGAAGCTTCAGCTTCGGCGAATACGCCTCATACTTATCGAGAAGCTCCTGCACGCGATTTTCTCCTATGTCGGTAAGTCCGAGCTGCTCCGCGGCATAGTTTATAACCTCGACGGGCACTGTTTTCGTCGCGGCGATAAGCGTCGGCACACGTCCCTTTGAGGCGTGCACAAGCTCCGCTCGAACGCGCTTGAAATTATCCGCTATGACGCTTGTATCATAGCCGAGGATGATTTTATTTTCCTCCATACGCACCTCTCATTTAACGATGATCTTTCCGTCGTAAAGCTCCTTGGCGGAGACAATAACAAGATCGTACAGTTCAAGAAACGGGATCGTTTCGTACGCCGCAGTTTCCGGCGTCTCCGTCTCCGTTTCGCCTATGATGGGGAATTGAAAAACGCTGTCCTCCGTCTCCGTCCGTTGGGGGGCGCACAGGACGTATCCGTCCTGCGAGAGGATCGTCTCGATTCGTCTGAAGCGGACTGTATTTCCGTAAAGAATATAGACGCCCTCGACTGTCACGCCGTCATAATCGACAAGACGCACCGCCGACAGCGGCAGCTTATAGCCCTCGTACTTTTTGACATTCACCGACACAGGCTGCATACGCGTATAGTCAAAGCCATCCGGCATGATTTCCGACGAAAAAACAAGTCCGACCCCGCCGGAGGATCTGTCCATATCGTTTATCACGCGTTCGAGCTTCATCGAAACCTCTGTGCCGGACGCGGAAAAGTTCAAGCCGTAGCTTTTTCCGACTGTGAAATACGCCGCCGTTGCCTCATCCGTCGGCAAAAGCACGTACCACTTATAGTCAAGCACGAGCTTACCCGTCTCCTTACCCGACAGTAGCGTCGGCTTTGCCGACGTCATTGATTCCACGTCGGAATATGTGAGCGAGTTTATATCGTCAAAGGAAAACGCCGTTTCGTAGCCGTCAACCTCGTAAAAATAGTACGCGCTGACGTTTGTTTTAACAGTGTCGGACACGTCCGTCAGCTCCGCGACGGCGGCGGCACGCTCCGCCTTGAGCGCGGCAAGCTCCTCCGCAAAGCTGTCCTTCTCGCCCGTAAGCAGTTGACGCAGATTCATGCGGAACAACAGCTCATCCGCAAGAGATCCGACAGAAGAAAACGAATTTTCAGCCGCGTCCCGACTTGCCGAAATGACAAGCTCCTTTATAACGGCGTCTATATTGCTCACGTCCGAAACGGCAAGGTATTTTACGCTGTTTTCGACGCGCTCAAGCGATTCGATCTTCAGGTCTATCGCCTCGATGCGTTCACGGATGTTTCCGCTTCCGCTTTTGTAAACGTCCGCGACCTCGTCGCCGACAGCGACCTTTTCACCGTCCCGAACGAGGTAATTGACAACTCCTCCGCTGTTCGAATAAAGCACCTGCTCGCGGCGCAATATGTACGCATCCGCGCTGATCGCCTCGTTGAAATCGTCAATGACGGCGGGCAGCGTTTCGATGTCCTCCGAAAAGCTTTTCACGATGTGATATCCCGCGTATATCATCAGGGCGGCAGACAGCAGGACGATCGCAACATTTACAAAAACCTGCTTCAAATATTCGGTATCCACAGTCAACCTCCCGTTTTTTCGTCGATAAGCTTTGCGGCGCGACGGTACAGCTCGTCCTTTGTTTCTTTACCTAGGTAAAGGTCATCCACCTCAAGCCAATTGACGTAATCCTTACGGTAAAACCACGTCGCCTGACGCTTTGCGTAGCGGCAAGTCACATAAAACAGGCGCATTTCCGCGTCCTTGAGCGTTTCCTCGCCCTTTATGTACGGCAAAAGCTCCTTATATCCTATCGCCTGCGCCGCCGTTTTTCCCGCGTCGAGCGCGCCGATCTCATAAAGACGTGCCGTTTCCTCGACAAGTCCGCTTTTTATCATCTCGCCGCATCTTCTTTCGATTGCGCGACGGTGCAGCTCTCTGTCCGCGAAGCGCAGACCGAGCACAACAGCATCGTCACGTGCTTCGCCTCGCGACGCCGCATCCCATTCCGTTTTTGTTTTTCCCGTCGTCTCGCAGATGACGATCGCACGAATGACGCGACGGGTATTATTCGGATGTATCGCCTCTGCCGCTGTCGGATCAAGTCTCATAAGCAGAGAATGAAGCGCCTCGGCTCCGTTTTCGTCAAGGTACTTTTCCGCGCGAAGGGTTGATTCTTTTTCCGTTTCCGGATCCTGCGACTCGCTGAACTTGTTTTTGTACATGATCGCATCAAGATAAAGTCCCGTTCCGCCGCAGTAGACGGGCAATTTTCCGCGTCGGCGTATATCCGCCTCCGCTTGCTCCGCCATCGTCGCATAATCGGCAACGGAGCAGTGCTCGTCCGGGTCGAGCACGTCTATCATGTGATGAGGCACACGCAAAAGCTCATCCGACGTCGGCTTTGCCGTACCTATGTCCATGCCGCGGTAAAGCTGCATCGAATCTGACGAAATTATTTCGCCGTTTTCCCTCTCCGCAAGCATAAGCGCAAGGCTTGTCTTGCCCGTTGCGGTCGCGCCGCACACCGCGACTGTTATGTTTCCCGATTTCACCTTTTGCTTCGATCCTCTCACAGTATCAGCATCGCGTCACCGAACGAAAAGAAGCGATATTTGTCCTCGACTGCGATTTTGTATGCGTTCATCACGTTTTCCTTGCCCGCAAACGCGGAAACAAGCATGATGAGCGTCGATTGGGTAAGATTAAAATTCGTTACAAGTCCGTCAATGGCGCGTAATTTATAGCGGGGGTAAATGAATATGCC
>CAZOMK010000075.1:0-7632 GCA_964580615.1 uncultured Lachnospiraceae bacterium
ATATGCCTCTTTCGTCACATACGAAACGACGGCGACTGCGTCGGCGCCACAAAGGGACTGAAAGCAATAATCAAGGCGACATGGGGCGAAAAAAACGTTTACATCGTTGACAGCGAGAAGGTGGACTATCTCAGTTTTCTCGGCCCCGATGACGATGAGATCTCCGACGATGTATATAAAAGCTCGCTCGGCATAGTTTTGGATACGGCTACAACCGAACGAATTTCAAATCAAAAATATGCCCTTTGCCGTGAGCTGATAAAAATTGACCACCACATTCCGCTTGCGCCCTACGGCGACATTCAGTGGATCGAGGAGCACTACGCTTCATGCTGTGAGATGATCGTCGAATTGTACGAAACCTTCAGTGACACGCTTGTTTTGACTAAAGAAGCGGCGACGTATCTTTATACGGGCATCGTAACCGACTCCGGCAGATTCAAGTACGAGGAGGTCAGCGGCGGCACGCTTCGCAAAGCGGCGGTCTTGCTCGACAAAGGAATCAATACAGCCTCGTTGTATGCACATCTTTATCTGGACAGCTACGATTTTCTTAAATTCAAGTCTGAGGTTTACGGCAAAATGAAGCTTACCGAAAACGGTGTTGCTTACATATACGTTGACCGTGAGATGCAGGAAAAATTCAATCTCAACCGTAATCAAGCGAGCGAGTCGGTAGGTTTTCTTGACGGCATAAAGGGCTGTATCGTTTGGATCGCTTTCATCGACAACTGCGACGACACGGGATCAATACGTGTGCGTTTGCGCTCACGCTTCGCGCCGATAAATCAACTCGGTGAAAAATATCGCGGCGGCGGTCACGCATTTGCAAGCGGCGGAACTGTTTACGGTGTTGACGAGATAAATGCACTTATTGCCGACGCAGACGCATACGTCAAGGACTTCAAGGCAAACAACGAGGGCTGGCTATGAGGATCCTTGTCACTAACGATGACGGAATAAACGCATCCGAGCTTCCCCGTTTGATAAGCTATTTCAAACGTTTCGGTGAAGTAACTGCCGTTGTTCCGAAATTTGAGCAAAGCGGGAAAAGTCAAGGCATCGAGATACACAAGCCGTTTGAAGCCAAAAGGACGGAGCTTGTGCCGGACGTCACTGTTTGGGCGGTCGATTCAACTCCCGCAGACTGTGCGCGCTTTGCCGTGCTCGGACTAAAGCTCAAATTTGATCTTGTCGTTTCGGGAATAAACAGGGGACTTAACATCGGCACTGATGTCATGTATTCGGGGACGGTAGGTGCCGCTTTTGAAGCAAATTTACTTGGGATAAAGTCTGTTGCAATTTCAACGTCGCCGGAATATTACGATCGGGCGATACTTCATCTTGACAGTGTGCATGAATTTTTCGTCAAAAACGCGCTTTTTGACAAAAACAACGCCTACAACGTAAATATTCCCGAAGATCCGAAGGAAATTTTGATCACTCGTCAGGGCGGGCCGTATTATTCGGACGATTTCGTTCCGATCGGAAACGATATGTATATGCCTCACGGCAAAAGCATCTGGTGCGACCGAAACGATAATTCCCTCGACACCGATGCAACACTGCACGGGTACATATCAGTCACGCCGCTTACTATATGCACAACAGAAATGAATGTATATAACAGCCTTACGTCGAAAGACAAAGAGTGAAACGCAAATACCGTCTGCATCAAACGTGCAGACGGTATTTTTTTACAGGTTTATTTCAATATTTTTTCGTAAGTGAAATTTCTTGCGGCGCCGCGCATAATAAAAAAGTCCAATACAGCTAAAACTGCTCCGAAAACGATCATAAGCCATGAATTCAGCAAAATAATGCCGCTGAACTGTCCGACAGCAAGGGCAATAAGCGGAAAAATCAAAAATATGGCGCGCTGTTGTGATTCTTCGATTGTTTGCGCCTTTGCAGAGCCCTTTACCGTTATTGCGATTCCCGCAAGCGAGATCGCAGGAGACACAAGCAGCATAATGATCAGCCATGTGAAATCCGGAATGAGTATTGCACCTGTCAGCACGAAAATTTCAATTTCAACAACAAGCATCATTGCGACAAACGAGATAAACGATATTATAAAACCTATGAAAAATGCCGCAAGTATTTTTGCTTGAAAGACTTGCTTCAACGAAAGAGGCGAATAAAGCAAGGTTTCCAAGGTTTGCTTTTCTTTTTCTCCGACGAAAGAGCTTGCCGCCATTACAGACGACGTCATGATCGGTATCATCAAGAAGAAGATCGGCATTATTTTGTTTATCACAAGCCCCAAAATGAGCTCTTGCTCTGTTTTGCCGGATGTATTCGGAAGCATATCAAGCAATATTTGAAAATCCGAAATGGTTTCCGGCGCCAGCACCGATCCGATGACAAAAACAGACGGCAGTACGATCGTGAGCACAAGCGGAACGATCAACAAGGACGCGAGCACACGCTTGTTTGCAATGACACCGCGTACGTCTTTTTTGATCAAAACAAGCTGATTTTTAGTCATGCGCGATTCCCTTCCTTTCTTTTGTGATTCCGTTCCATGAGCGAAAAATATATCTCCTCAAGCGACATTCTTTCGTGCGAGACGCTGTAAATATCGCCGCCTGCCTCTACGATTCCACGCACAATTCTCGGAATATCCGCCTCGTTGCCCGCGCTTATATCATAGACATCATCCGCGATCTTTTCATATTCCATCACACTCGGCACATAGCTTGCCCGTACGCGAACCCTCACCTTTTCCGAAACGGTTTCGCGAAGCTCGGCGATCGTTCCGCTTGCAAACAGACTTCCCTGATCCATGAGTCCGTATGTAGTGCATATTTCCTGAGCGTATCTGAGCTGATGTGTGCAAAGGAAAACAGTCGTTCCGTTTGCGGCAAGCTCGCTTATGAGAGTATTTACGTTTTGAGCGCTTTCGGGATCGAGTCCCGATGTCGGTTCATCCAAAAACAAAATTTCGGGACTGTGCATCAAGGCACGTGCAAGCGAGAGCCGCTGACGCATACCTGTCGAATATTCAGACAGCTTACGATCGTGCGCATACGTCAGCTCCAAGCGATGCAAGAGCGTTTTTGCTCGTTTTTCGGCATCCGAGCGATTTATACAGAAAAGCGTACCGTAAAAGATCAGATTTTCCATACCGGAAAGATAGTCGTACATTTGCGCGTGTTCTGTGACGACGCCTGCTTTTTGGTGCAGTTTTTCCGGAGACGCGTCGGGATCAATGTCAAGCACGCGGCATTTGCCGCTCGTTGGAGTCAGCATACCGCAGAGCAGCTTGACTGTCGTTGTTTTTCCGGCACCGTTCGGCCCGAGAAAACCGAATATATCTCCGCGATTCAAAGCAAAAGTGATGTCATCAACCGCTTTCGTTCCTCCGGAATATATTTTTTTAAGATGCTCCGCTGTTATAATTGCAGACATATATATTTACCTGTTCTTTTTCATATTATTTCTCATTTTTCGGTTTAAGCTTGTTTTTCGTCTTGCTCGACAGCCTCATCCGAATCGGATCCGTGATCAATCGCTTCCACGCCGCATTTGCAAAGCAATGACATTACGATAAACATCACTCCCAATGAGACGTTGTCTCCGCCGTCCAATTTGAACGCTTCGCCGCTTCCCGCAAACTCAGCCACAACGCCGCTTACGATCTGCGCCAAAATCAATGCACCGAGCGGCACGCAGACAGTGATTATGCCGAGACGCATAAGCTCTCTTGCTCCATCAAATGTGAACGGCGTACCTGCCGTAAGCACATTTTTGAAATATACTTCGGCAAATTTTGCAGTTATAGCCTGACCGACGCAAACTATCAGGGCACCCGTCATCATCGGATAGAGACCGTCAAGCGACAAGCCTGATTTGTCGGAAATCAATCCGTAAATCGTTACGCCTCCGATCTTAAAGAGCCCCTTGTCCGCAAACGGCAGACTTATTATTCCGACGACGCAGCCGACAGCACCGATTATACCGCAAATATAGACGATTTTGCTGAGTATTCTTCCGAGCTTTACGAGTATTTGGAATGATTTTAATGTTTTCATTTCAATTTTTCCTCCGTTATATGTATTAGTTTATATATTACTGATTGCTTGGGCGGATTTTCGATGTTCATTCTTCTAACTGCCATACAGTATATTCGTCTGAACCTGTCTTTACTACGATACGCTCCACTGTTCCCTCCGTCGGGACGATAATATTGAAATCACCTGTTTCAAAGATACCGAACATCCCGCTGAACTTAAAGCCGATGTAGAGAGTTCCGTCAACCTGCTCCGAATGGTAGCCCAAGAAGCCCTCCGGAAACGATCCCGGATAAAAGCCGGTGATTTCCACATAACCGTTTTCCACATTCAACTGTGAGATTCCGGCGCTTTCGCAGTTGTTGAATCCGCTCAACTGCCAACCGTATCTGCCGATCAAAAATATCGCGATCAGCACGACAAAGGTGCACGATAATATTATAAAAACTGTCTTTTTCATTTGTTTTTCTCCGTTATCTAAAATCACAATGATTTTTCCGATTTCAAAAGCATCATCATTGCCGTGAAATCGCGAGTCAGCATTTCGGAGATTTCTTCATCCGAAAAATTGCACATTCCCGTTGCACAGAGCACACCGATGCCGAAGGTGTGTATCCATGAATGCTCGAAAAGCTTTTTCGCATTCTCGGCGCTCATGGAGTAGTCTTTTTGAATTGCTTCGAGGCATTCGACGGCTACTGTTCCTATATGGGTGTAGACCTCGTCAAAAGAGCTTACGTCTTCGTTCGGAGACATAAACAAAAGCTGATAAAGCTTCGGCTCTTTTTTCGCAAACAAGATCATTTTCATACCGATCTGCTTGAACAGCGGCATATTCTCGCCTGTTTCGTGTGCGTACGACTCAAACTGCGCCATTGCGGCGGCTTTTACCGCATCCTGAACCTCTTTCATCGAATTGAAAAAGGTAAAGATCGGTGTTGTCGATGTGTTCAGCTCCCGACTCAGCTCCTTTGCGGTTAACGCATTGGCTCCGCTTCGGGAAACTATGCTCAGTGCGGCGTCTATAATCTGTTCTTTTGTATATTTCGGTTTAGGCGGCATGATATTCTCCTTTGAATCACGACCGTTACATAACGCACGTTACGTAACACACGCTTTATTATACGCATTTCTCACAATATGTCAATACATTTTCGAAAAAAATATAAAAACAAAGGCGCAAATCAAAGTCAGCGGACTTGATTTGCGCCTTTATTATCATATTTAGGTATTCACAATGCTATACATCGCGTCTTTTTTTGAAAAACGCACACGTATTCAGCCTTAGCGAGCCTTTTTCTTGAGAAGAACGACTGCTGCGCCGGAGATAACAGCAACAACGGAAAGAAGCGCTGTTGCGATGCCTGTCTGCGGTGCGGAAACGATAACGCAACCGGAGCCGAATTCAACTGTTCCTTCGTAATTCATAAGCTGACCGGATACTGTGATAGTATCGCCAACCTTGATAGTATCAGCGCCGTCACCCTTCATGCGGAAGCAAACGATCGGTTTATCTTCCTTACCTTCAACAACGATAGTAACCGTTACGTTTTTGTATGCAGAATCGTAAGCGGAATCAATCTTTGTAATTTTACCGGTGAGCGTTGCGTTGTATGCGAGAGAGTCACCTTTTTCAAGCGCGTAAGCAGCATCAACGATTTCCTTGGGATCTTCGGGAGCTACGGGAGCTTCATTTTCGCCCTTAACAACCTTATCGAGCGTGCAACCGGAAGTGAATTCAACTGTACCGTTGAAATTAGTGATTGTACCGGTTACTGTAATGGTATCACCGACTGCAATGGTATCGGCGCCCTCGCCCTTGAGACGGTAGCAAACGATCGGTTTATCTTGCTTACCTGCAACAGCGATAGTAACTGTTACATTTTTGTACGTAGGATCGTAAGGTGTATCAACTTTTGTAATTACGCCTGTGAGAGTTGCTTCGTATTTAAGAGAAGTACCGGATTCGAGCGCATAAGCTTCGTCAACGATCTGCTTGGGATCGGAAGGAGCTGTAACGGGAGCTTCGGGCTCTGCCGCGGGCTTTTTGTAGGATGTAAGCGAGGGAGAAGCAAATTCAAACGTTCCACCGAAATTCTTAAGTGAGCCTGTAACGGTAATGGTATCGCCAACAGCGATAACATCAGCGCCATCGCCCTTCATACGGTAGCAAACGATCGGCTTATCTTCCTTACCTTCAACAACGATAGTAACAGTTACATTTTTGTAGCCGCTGTCGTAAGAAGTATTAATCTTTGTGATCTTACCTGTAAGAGTTGCCTCGTAGGGGAGAGATTCTCCATCTGAAAGAGCATAAAGTGCGTCAACGATCTCCTTAGGATCTTCGGGAGCTGTGGGAGTTACTCCGCCGCCCTTAACGACAGCGTCAAGAGTGCAATTGGCATCAAATTCTATTGTTCCGTTAAAATTCTTAAGAGTGCCGCTTACGGTTATAGTATCGCCTTCTGCGAGCTTATCGGCACCCTCGCCCTTGAGGCGGTAGCACTTGATCGGCTTATCTTCCTTACCTTCAACAGCGATAGTAACGGTAATGTTGAAGAACGTGGAGCTGTAAGGAGTATCAATCTTTGTGATCTTACCCTTTAGAGTCTTGGGGTCAGAAATAGATTCACCGGAAGCAAGCGCGTAAGCCGCGTCAACGATGCTTGCATAGTCGGATTCGCCTGCTGCCATTGCAGCTGTTGTCATGCTGCCGAAGGAAAGTGCTGCTGTATCTGTTGTTGCCATAACGAATGTGCAGCCGGAATTGAACTCAACAGTACCTGCGTAGTTCATGAGCGAGCCTGTTACGGTGATAACATCGCCTACTGCGAGCTTATCAGCGCCCTCACCCTTAAGACGGAAGCAAATAATCGGCTTGTCTTCCTTGCCTTCAACGGTGATGGTAACTGTGATATTCTTATAATCCTCGCTGTAAGGAGTACCGATCTCGGTGATGGTACCGGTGAGAACAGCGATATAGGGGAGCTGAGAATCTGTTTCGAGCGCGTAAGCTGCGTCAACGATTTCCTTGGGATCTTCGGGAGCTACGGGAGCTTCGCCCTCGCTCTTAACTACCTTTGTAAGAGCACAACCGGAATCAAATTCGATCGTACCGTTATAGTTCTTGAGGAAGCCTTCTACTGTGATCGTATCACCGATAGCAAGATCCTTTGCGCCCTCGCCCTTGAGACGATAGCACTGGATCGGCTTATCTTCCTTGCCCTCAACCTTGATTGTAACAGTGATATTCTGATAGTCCTCAGACCATGCAGTATAGATCTTGGAAATAACACCGGTGAGAGTATACGAGTCTTCTGTTGTTACTCCGGACTCGATCGCGTAAGCGATATCGACGATTTCGGCGTCTGTGAGCTTGGAGATATCAACATAAGCGGGGATAACGTGGTTCCAGGAAAGAGTTTTTGTTTCTTTACCGTCTGTGAGGGACGCGGTAAGAACATATTTTACTTCTTCGGGAGTTGTTTCGTTAACGTCGATCGTTACCATGCCGTCTTCACCGACAACGATCTTAACGAGATCTTCCGCAACGTCAGCAGTCCATGTAACTGCTGACGTTGCGGAAGATCTCGTTAAGATCGTTGTCGGTGAAGAC
>CAZOMK010000076.1:0-3524 GCA_964580615.1 uncultured Lachnospiraceae bacterium
GGGGAATGCATATAAACGAGGACCATTTCGTTGCCGAAATAATAGATCCCGAAACGGGAGAGGTGCTCCCCGAAGGCTCAAAGGGCGAGCTCGTCTTTACAAGCCTTGATAAAGAGGCGTTCCCTCTCTTGCGTTACCGTACACGCGATATATGCGTGCTTTCGCGTGAAAAGTGCGAGTGCGGACGTACACTTATAAAGATGTCAAAGCCGATGGGAAGAAGCGACGATATGCTCATAATTCGCGGCGTCAATGTGTTCCCGTCGCAGATAGAGTCGGTGCTCATCAAAGAAGGCTATTCGTCAAACTACATGATCGAGGTCGATCGCGTAAGGAATACGGATACGCTTGATATTTACGTTGAGCTTCCCTCCGAGCAGTTTTCCGATACCGTCAAGTACCTTTCCCAAAAGGAAAGAGACCTCGCCGATTCTATAAAAACAATGCTCGGAATCAATCCCAAGGTGCACCTTGTCGCACCGAAAACAATACAGCGAAGCGAAGGCAAGGCCGTTCGCGTCATCGACAAAAGAAAGCTTCACGACTGAAAATAAGGAGATGTTTTTATGAGCGTAAAACAAATATCGGTTTTTATCGAAAATAAGGACGGTAAGCTTGCGGAAGCAACGAGATATATCGCGGATCAAAGCATCAACTTGAAGGCGCTTTCAATAGCCGATACGCAGGACTTCGGTATACTTCGCATAATTTGCGATGAGCCGACGTCGGCGGAAAAGCTGCTGAAGGACGGCGGCTATCTCACAACGGTGACAGACGTGCTCGCCGCCGCCATTGATGATAAGCCGGGAAGCCTCGCGACTATTCTTGAGGTGCTTGCGGATGCCGGCGTTGCCGTCGAATATACATACGCTTTCCTTTCGGCTAAGTCCGGCGCGTACATGATCTTCCGCGTTGACGATAACGCCGTTGCCGCGGCTGCCTTGGCGGGAGCCGGAATCAAAACGGCAAATCAAGAAGACCTGTTCCGCTAATAATCGCTGTTATTTTGTACAAAAATGGGTGACTGCTTTTGTGCGAAATGATATATCTTTGGCGTTGACCTTTCCGACAATAAAGGATATAATACTAATTGCTTTTGCAAAAATTCAAAGACTCCGACACGGAATGCGGAGCAGTTAGGAAGCGATAATGAACACAGTTGAAAGCCATGTGAATATACATGGAACAAGATGTATAAAAACGGCAATTTCCGTTACGATCTGTACGCTTATTTATCTCCTCATCGGAAGAAACCCCACCTTTGCCTGCATCGGCGCCGTTTTCGGACTCGGAAGCGATATGGCGGATTCGAGACTGAACGGCGGCAACCGTCTGTTCGGCACGATCTTCGGCGGATTTATCGGTATGGCTTTGTTCAGACTTTACCTCGTTTTCTGCCCGAACGGAGAGCTTACGGCACTCATGCTCCCGCTTGTGTTTGTCGGCGTACTGCTTTTGATTCTTGTCGCATATACATTCAAGTGGAGAGGCGCTGTTCAGCCGGGCGGTGTTATGCTTTGTATCGTGCTGTTCAATCAGCCCGTCGAAAGCTATGTCTCATACTCGCTCAACCGTATCCTCGATACGGCGGCAGGCGTCGCGCTCTCGCTTTTGATCGCTTACCTGCTTCCCAAGGAACGCATCGTCAAGCTCTGCGATTTTATTTGCGCCAAAAAGCGTCGAAACGAAAAATCACCCGTAACCCCCATCAACGATTGAATATAAAGGCACCGAAAAACGTAAAGCCTTCTTCGGTGCCTTATTTTATTGCTCACGCTTGACGAAATTGCCGCAGTGCTGTACAATTATCGTGTAAATGTCGAAAAATGAGGTGCAGTATGCATATTATTGTGTGTGTCGATGATCGCGGAGGAATGCTTTTCAATAAAAGACGTCAAAGCCGCGACAGCGCAGTCCGTTCGCGCATCCTTTCCGGACTAAACGGCAAACGTCTTTTGATGAATTCGTATTCTTTCGGTCAGTTTGAAGCGGACGCCGCCGCAAACAGCGTCTTGACCGCAGAGAATTTCCTCGACGTCGCGGAAAACGGCGATGTTTGCTTCGTGGAAAACATCAGCCTCTTGCCGTATTTGGATAAGATCGAAACGATCACTGTTTATAAATGGAATCGTACGTATCCGTCAAACGTGAAGCTCCCTGCGGAGCTGACGGACGGCAGAACGCTTATCTCAACGTCTGATTTTGTCGGAAGCTCTCATGAAAAAATAACGGAGGAGATATACAAATGAATAAGATCAAACGTTTTACGCGTTTTGCAAAGAAAAATCCCGTTCTTGCCGCTTTGTTTTTGATTTTGGCGGCGGTAGTCATCTATTTTTACATCTCCGATTACGACGTCCCGGACGAAAATCCTCCGCAGGATTCGTCCTCAGGCGTTAGTGCGCCCGAAGCAAACGCAGACGGGATCCCCGAATTTTCCGGCGAGCCGTTTGTCGAGCTCAACGGAAACGTGCCTGTTTTCGGCGCGGATGAATTTTCGGACAGATCGTATGAGTACTATTCCGAGCTTGACGAATACGGCAGATGCGGTATGGCGATAGCGTCGGTGGGGAAAGATCTGATGCCGACGGAGGATCGCGAAAGCATCAGTCATATACATCCTACGGGATGGCACAGCGTGCGTTATGATTTTGTCAACGGCGGAAGCCTTTATAACCGCTGTCATCTGATAGGATTCCAGCTTACGGGCGAAAATGCAAACGAAAAAAATCTGATAACGGGCACCCGATATCTTAATATCGAGGGAATGCTTCCGTTTGAAAATATGATCGCGGACTACGTAAAGGAGACGGGAAATCACGTCGTGTACAGAGTTACGCCCGTTTTTGAGGGGAAGGAGCTTGTTGCACGCGGAGTTATTCTCGAAGCAAAATCGGTCGAAGATGACGGAGAGGGCGTGATGTTCAACGTCTATGCGTATAACGTTCAGCCCGGCGTCGTAATTGACTATAAAACAGGGCAAAGCACCGCCGATCCGGATTATACGGTGACGGGCTGTATCACATTTGAAAATACCTGCCTTGCGGCAGAGATCATTATAAAAAAACGCTCCCGTTTCGGGAGCGTTTTTGTGTTTTAAGATACCTTCCAGAAGAATACGCCATCGGTTCCGTCCGCGTGAGGCGCGGTTGCGTCTTCGAGCTTGTAAGCTTCATAGCAAAATTCGAGAACGATCGGCGTCATGCCTGAGGGAACTTTGAGTGTTATCGAGTAATTTTCCGTTGATTTAGGATTGATCGAATCGTAATTCTCAAACATTACACCGCCGTACTTTCCTTCGCTGTTAACATAGAACAGCTTGAAACTGCCGATGTTGCACGAATCCTCGTCGTTGTTTTGAACAGTGTACTTGATCGTGTAATCAAAGCCGTCGGCGGATGCAACCTTGTTTATGCTTGTGACGGTGATTATCGCACCCTCCGGATTTGTAACGCTGCTGCCGATGGCGGTCAGCGAGACGAAATATTTGTCGCATTTGAGGCATTTAGCTCCGCCAGACGTGT
>CAZOMK010000076.1:3624-7495 GCA_964580615.1 uncultured Lachnospiraceae bacterium
GACCGAGTGCAGAGCCCTTGGTTTCGCCGCAACGTGAGCACTTCTTCGGATCCGTGCAAGTCGCATCCTTGTAATCGTGACCGAGTGCAGAGCCCTTGGTTTCGCCGCAACGTGAGCACTTCTTCGGATCCGTACAAGTCGCATCCTTGTAATCGTGACCGAGCGCGGCGCCCTTGGTTTCGCCGCAACGTGAGCACTTCTGCGGATCCGTGCAGGTCGCATCCTTGTAATTGTGACCGAGCGCGGACTTTACAGTCTTGCCGCAGCGCTTGCATACAGAATCGGCTGTGCAGGACGCATCGTTGGCATCGTGACCGAGTGCAGAGCCCTTGGTTTCGCCGCAACGTGAGCACTTCTGCGGATCTGTGCAGGTCGCGTCTACCCATTCGTGGACGCATTCCGCGCTTTCGGTGTCGGACGTAACATCGTCTTTCGATGTGTCTGATGTGGAAGTGTCGTCCGTTGATGTGTCATCGGCGCTTGTGTCCGAGCTTGAATCGTTGAATGTGCTTTCAACGAAGGAAGAATCGTCATCCGTGCCGTCCGCGGACTCCGATCCGGAATCAGTTCCGTCATCTACCGAATCGGAGACGGTGCTCTTGTCGGTTGAGTCCTTGTCCGGCTTGTCGGGGGAGTAGCCGGGGATGTATTTTCCGATATAAAGAACAAGGAATATTATAAGCGTCAGCACGGCGGCAACGATGATAAGCGCAAGGCGCTTGCCGCTGTCATTTGCCTCGTCGATCTCGCTGTCCGCGCAGTCGATCGGTTCGGGATCCGACAGCCCCGCTATAACGGGAGGCACGCCGGAAGCGTCGTCCATGTCATATTCGTCATCATATCCGTCCGATCTCGGCGATTCATCGGCTTCATCGGTGACGGCTTCGTCGTTGTTTTCGGATGTAACGACAACGGGTGCGTCCTCGTTTGAGTCGTGCGTCGGCTCGTCATCGGGCGCAGCAGGCGCAACGGGTGCGACGGAAGCGGATGCAGCCTTTTTTTCGTCATAAGCCGAACAGCATTTGCTTACGTACGCGAGCGCCAGCTCGGAAAGTCCCATTGATCTGAGCTTTTCCTCGTTCGCTTTATAAAGCTTGACGGCAGGAACTCTGCTCGTCGATATAAATTTCAAAAACGGTGAAATTTTGCGAAGACAGGCATCGCAAAAGACCTTATTTTTTCCTTCGCCGCTGACAGGACAGCCGCAGTTAATACAGTTTTTAGGCAAGGCGATCCTCTCCTTAACAGATTATGTTCGTTAATAATTTTAACACGATTGATGGATCAATGTCAATATGCACCGCGTTTTGTCGAAGCGGTAAATTGAATTTATTTGCGCGAATGCGGACAGCTTGCCTTGCAGCTTGAGCAGTCCGAGGTGCATTCGTCCTCGACGGACTCAACGGGAAAGCAAAGCTCACTTTCAAAGCCGAGCTCTTTTGCGGCACTTGCGGCGGCTTCGGCGTCAGCCTCGCTTCTGAAAATGCCGAAAACGGACGAGCCGCTTCCCGACATCATCGAAAGTACCGCGCCCTTTTCGGTTAGCAACGATTTCAAACGGAAAACCTCAGTCTCACGCGGCAAAACCTCCTCGAAAACGTTGTACGCCGCGCGTGATATCTCGTCAAGCGAAGCGGACGCAAGCGCAGACGTCATGCCTTCAAGCGACTTCGGAGATGAAAACAACTGCTTTTCGTCAATTTTTCCGTATGCTTCGGCAGTGGAGACGGCTTCGTGCGGCCGCACGATCAAAATCGGAGCGTTCGGCATCGCACAGCACGGAGCAAGAAGCTCACCGATGCCGCGCGCCGTCATAGTTCCGCCGCGAATGACAAACGGCACGTCCGCGCCGAGACGCGCACCGAGCTCGCAAAGCTCCGACGTCGTCATCGGTTCGGAAGAAAGCGCGTTGAGCGCGATCAAAACAGCCGCGGCGTCCGCGGAGCCGCCCGCAAGTCCCGCGGCAACGGGAATACGCTTTTCGATCGCGATCTTGACACAGCATTCGGACGCTTTTGCGGCGCCGAGATAAAGCTCCGCCGCACGGTACGCGAGATTGCGCCTGTCCGTCGGCAGGGAAGCGTCGGAGCAAGTGAGCGTTATGCGAGCTTCGTCGCAGGGCTCCGACGAAACAGTAACAACGTCGTGAAGCGAAACAGACTGCATCACGCTTTCGATGTCGTGATAGCCGTTCTCGCGACGAGCGGTAACGGCAAGGTAAAGATTAATTTTTGCGTATGCGTTTATGTTGATTTTCATATCGTTCTTTTCAGCTCAATAAGCGTGTAAGCGGATTTTTTTTGATTTTTATGATCCCCTTCGGGCAAAGCTCCTGACAGCAGAAGCAACGTATGCAAGCGTCTCGCTCTATCACGGGCACCTTGCTTGCCTTTGATTTAGAAGCACCCTTGACGTCCTCGCGCGCGATCATTTTTATCGTGTGCTGAGGGCACGATGCGGCACATTCGCCGCAACCGGCACAGCGTGAATAATCAATGACGGGGTACGGCTCAAAAAGCTTGTATATGCGTCCCCCGAACAGACCTCTGATTACTTCAAGCGTGTTGCGCTTTGCCGAGTCGGGCTGACGGAAATTCTTTATTTTCATAGACGAAAGCTCGCATCCGTCAACGGAGACAACGCGACAGTCCGCATACGTCGCAGGCGCGTATCCGCGGCTGACAGCGTCGTTCACCATCATGATCTCACCCTCGCGACCGATAATGTGCGACGAAACAACGTCCGATGCAAACGGGTTCAACGATACGATCAGCTTCCCGATCTCGCGCGGCGTGCCCGCCGTCGGGCCGTTGCCCTCCATGCCGATAACGGCGTCCGTAACGGAAATAAATGTGTTCCTTGACGTAAGCATCTCGCAAAGATCGACAAGCATCGACGCAAAATCGTCGTAGTCGGGATAGCGTGAGTGCATTTCAAACTTGACAATGCCGGGGATAGTACCGAAAAGATTCTTTATAGCCGCGCTCATTCCTGTAAGAGCGTGAGTCTTCAGCTTGCAGACGTCAACGATAACGTCTGCCGACAGAATCGGATCAATGATCTCGAAAAGACGACAGATCTTGCCGTCGGGATGCGAAATTTCGCTGTATCCGAGGTCGAAATTGAGCTTGACGTCAGTTCGCGCCGCAACCTCCGCAACGCCGGATGCCGAATAAATCCCCTTCAAACGAGGAATGCTGTATACCCCACCGGGACTTTCCGCAATCGTGATGTTGTCCGCACCGAGCCCCTTGAGCCAAATGATAACCGCTTCGATAACGGCGGGGTTGACAATGGCGGGATCGTCGGGCGATTTCTTTGCAACAAGATTCGGTTTTATGACAACACGCTTGCCGACAAGCGAAGGAAGCTGCATTCGCTTGCCGATTTCGGAAAGCGAGTCGGTCAGCTTCGAAATATTGTATTCTTCCGCTTTTGCAACGTATACGTCGGAAAACGGATTAACCGAGAGATTTCGGATCATGTCATCGTCACCTTAATTGAAAATTGAATATTCTTTATAATATCTTATCATAAATGCGTCGTATATTCAATAACGTAAAAAATAAACATCGTAAATAAAAGCCCGATTATTTGAATTTTGTACTTGACAAAAGAGAAAAGCCGCTGTATAATAATCAAGCGTCAAATATGTGTGCTAGTGTGGCTCAGTGGTAGAGCAGTTGATTCGTAATCAACAGGTCGAGGGTTCAATCCCCTCCACTAGCTTAAAACGAAGATCCCTTGCTTTGGGCAAGGGATCTTTTTGTTATAAATTTTTCACGCGCGTTTCTTCTTCACAACGGCCGCAACTGCCGCGAGCGCGACTACCGCTACCGCCGCATACGCGAACGTGTCAATGCCCGTTTGG
>CAZOMK010000077.1:0-7474 GCA_964580615.1 uncultured Lachnospiraceae bacterium
CAAATTGACCTCGCCGACAGCGACTCCGTCGCGCAGGAGCGCCGCAGACGCTTCCTTCGCTGTTGAATCTATTGAAAGAATAAGCATATTGGTTTCCCTTCCGTAAGATTATTTGATATAGACGATGCGAACGGAGCGCGCCTCGTCCGCAGAGCCGTTGACGGTAACCTCCCAGCGCGGTAAGGGTAGCTCGCTCTCGGCGTTTTCGCTCCATTCGGCAACGGAAATCCCGTTTTCGATATAGTCATAGAATCCGACGGAATAAAGATCGTCCGCGTCGGATATACGATACAGATCAAAATGGTAAAGCGGGAGCTTGCCGCGCTTGTATTCGTTAACGATCGCGTAAGTGGGAGATCTGACGGGGCTTCCCGGCGAAACAACTGATGCAAGTCCGCGAACGAACGCCGTTTTACCGGCGCCGAGATCGCCTCGCATTGCAATGAAAACGGGCGCTTCGCCTAACTGAAGGACAAGCTTGCCGAGCTCCGCTCCGAGCGCTTCCGTCTGCTCGACGGAGGTTGATATCGCGTCAAACGGCGTACCGTCTGCCGAAATTTTTTCGTTTTTTATCATAAATTTGTTATTTCTCTTTATCAATCTGTCATTTGCAGATTTATTATATCACCGAGGCATCATAAAATCAACCGTAAGCGTCGAAAACACGCTTTCGCGGTGCGTATTTTCTTGAAAAGTGTCAAAATATGTGCTATACTCAAAATAAAAGGCAAAGGAAACGAATATGTACAAGCGTATTCTTGCGGCGCTCGTCGCATTGATCTGCTCGATGAGCATCTTTTCCTGTACCGATGTCTCGGACGGCACGGAAACGTCTGCCGCCGACGCAGATGCCGCCTACATCGCAAGCGCAATAAAGCTCTCCGAGGCTGATGCGCGCGAGCTGTATTGCCGTCTGCTTGAGGCGGGGATGCGGGAAGGAATAAAATACATCACAAAATGGACCTCTGCCGACGGCGCTGTATTTTACCGTTTGCGAACGTCGGAGGATGTGTTTGAGCTTCATCAGTCGGGCGACGGCAAGCTTGAGCTTGTGCGCGTCGGCTCCGACGAAAGCGAAACGGAGACACCGACCGAAACGGAGCTTCCGTTACCGCTTGCCGGAGACATTGACATTGTCATCAACATAAGCTCGATGAAGTATCATCGTCCCGATTGCAGAAGCGTTTCCGCGATGAAGGAGGAAAACAAGCTTTCCGTCTCCGTTGCAGACATTGACGAGCTTGCGGAGCTCGGATATTCGCCGTGCGGAATATGCTGCGGCACCGAAACAGAGACTTCGACATCAAAATCGGAATAACCATCATTTTCACGTCATATAATCGAAAGAATCTTTCTGAAAGGCGGGAAAGCCATGGCGACGCACTTAGACTCATCCGACGCAAAAACGATCCTCAAATTCATACTCGTTTCGATCATTATCTCTGCTGTCACCCTTGTCATGGGTGCCGCCGCGCATCTGCTTTCTCAATCCTATGAGGACGCGCTCGCACACACGGACGAGGCGGCGGTGCTCGTCGTAATAGATGCGGGTCACGGGGGAGAGGACGGCGGCTGTGTCGGAGTTGACGGTACGCTCGAAAAGACTGTCAATCTCGACGTTGCGACGCGCGTGCGTGATATCTTGTCATGCGCGGGGATAAAATGCGTCATGACGCGAACTGACGACACGATGCTTTATGACATTTACGGTGATCTGACCGATTATTCGGGCAAGAAAAAGACGTACGATCTCAAAAACCGTCTCCGCAAGGGCGAGGAGCATCGGGACGCCGTGTTCGTCAGCATTCACATGAACTCATTTCCGCAGTCGTCCTGCGAGGGCGTGCAGATCTACTATTCCCCGAACTCGCCCGAATCCGCTCTGCTTGCCGACACCGTTCGTTCGTCGGTCAAGGCGTACCTTCAGCCGAAAAACGAGCGCGAAACGAAGCGTGCGGGAACGTCAATATACATCCTCAACAGAATAACGCGCCCCGCGATCCTTGCGGAGTGCGGATTCCTTTCGAATCCGAACGAATGCGCCGCGCTGAACAGCGACAGCTACAAGCAGCAGCTTGCACTTTGCATCGCGTCCGCGATAGCGGAATATGTTTCATCGGCGGCACAACCAAAATAAAAACTAACGGAAAAACAAAAATGAAAGCTAAAACTGTATACGTCTGCTCAAAATGCGATTATCAATACCCGAAGAAGCTCGGACGCTGTCCGCAGTGCGGAGAATTCGGCTCATTCGTCGAGGAAACCTATGAGCCTCCTGTCACTCAGTCGGCGGCGAAGACACGTCATACGTCGAATTTTTCGTCGGTCGAGGACGCCGCGCCGATCTCATCAACAGTCCACGACGAATGCTTACGCACGCCGACAGGCTACGCCGAGCTTGACCGCGTCCTCGGAGGCGGTCTCGTCACGGGATCTGTCGTCTTGATCTCCGGCGAGCCCGGAATAGGAAAATCGACGCTTCTTCTTCAGATCTCGGACGTTCTTGCTCGCGGACGCAAGGTTTTGTACGTTTCTGGCGAAGAATCCTCGTCGCAGATAAAGCTTCGCGCGTCAAGACTCGGCGTTGCCGCCGATGAGCTTTACATCTACACCGAAACAGACGTTGACAAGATCATCCGTCAATGCGAAAAGCTAAAGCCGGACGTACTCGTTGCCGACTCGGTGCAGACGCTTTATTCTGCCGCGTCTCCGTCCGCGCAGGGCAGTATTTCTCAGGTTCGAGAATGCTCACTTGCGCTTGCCGCGCTCGCAAAAAGCTACGGAATATCCGTTCTGCTCGTCGGTCACGTCAACAAAGAGGGCGGTATCGCGGGCCCAAAGGTGCTTGAGCACATGGTGGACGCAGTTCTTTACTTTGAAGGCGAACGCCATCAGAATTTCCGCATAATCCGCGCAGTCAAAAACAGATACGGCGCAACAAACGAGATCGGCGTTTTCGAGATGACGGACAAGGGGCTTTCCGAGGTCGAAAATCCCTCCGCGATGCTCATTTCGGGCAGACCGAGGGGAGTTTCGGGAAGCTGCACTGTCTGCTGTATGGAGGGAACTCGACCCATAATCGCGGAGATCCAGGCGCTTACGGTCAAAACCTCGTTTGCCGCTCCGCGACGCACGGCGGACGGCTTCGATCACAGCAGGCTTTGTCTGCTCGTTGCCGTGCTTGAAAAGCGTCTCGGACTTAAATTTTCGGAATATGACGTTTATCTCAACGTCGTCGGCGGTCTGCGGCTCGACGAGCCCGCGTGCGACCTTGCCGTTGCGGCGGCACTCATTTCCGCGTTAAAGGACGTCCCGGTTCCGTTTGAGCTTGCGGTTGCGGGAGAGATCGGTCTTGCGGGAGAGGTCAGAGGCGTTTCCAACATCGGACAGCGCGTTCGCGAGGCGGCGCGTCTCGGCTTTGAACGAATAGTCATCCCGAAGCGCGGAACTGATCTTTCCTCCATGCCGGACGGCATTGAGGTCATTCCGATACGCGGCATCTATGAGCTGTCGTCAATATTCGAAAAAAGCAATCACGGCTAAAGCATCCGACGATTTTTTCATCTCGGATGCTTTTTTCTCAAAAAAAGCATTGCTTATGACCTTGGGTAATATGCTATACTTGTTTTATCAAAGGATCGGGAGGTAATTATATGAAAATCAAGGAAGCCGCGATCGCAACGGGCCTTACCGAGCGTGCGATCCGTCTTTACGAGGAGCACGGCCTTATTTCGCCGTCCGTAACTGTCAAAAACGGACGTGATTTTCGCGACTACACGGAAGAAAACATTACCCGTCTGAAAACAATAGCGGCGCTCAGACGTGCGCTTTTCACCATCGACGAGATCAAAAAGATGCTCGCGGAGCCGAGCGCTATCCCTGCGCTTGTGTCCGCACACAGAGAACGTATGCACATTGATTTCGGGAATTTGGCGTATCTCGTCGAGCACATAGACAAGGTCGATGAGGCATCGGTTTCGTCCGTGGAGGAGCTTGCGTCGGCGATATTCTCGCCTCCCGTCGTTTCGATAGAATCATCCGAGCCGACGGAGGAGGAAAAGATCCTCTTTTCCGAACAGTACGAGCGCATTTACGAAAAATACTTCTCCGAAAACACCGGTTGGGAACGTAAATATTCGGCATCGCTCGCTGTCGGTGCGTTTTTCGAGCGTCTCAAGCTCAACACAAAAGTCCTGCAAAGGCTTATCTGCGGTGCTGTACTGCTTGTATTTGCTTTCTTTTTTGTCTGCTACGGCATCGCAGACGTGACGTCAGCATCGTACAAGCTGAAGGGCACCTCTTACTGCGTCGGTGACAAAAGCAACGACGCTCCCGCCGAGATCGAGATCGAGGGCAAGCACAAAAAATATATCTTCCGTGACGAAAGCTTCGAGGGCTTAATCTACCTCGACGAATACATGAGCGTTCAAGGCAATGCGTCGTACCGGTCAAGCTTTTATGTGTCCGAAAAGGGCTGCTATCTTAATTCCTCGGATCGCAAAGACGCCGTCCTCATTGATTCCGATTTCGCATACAACTCCGACGGTGAGCTTTGCTGTGTCAAGGTCATCGGTTCGTTCGACGCCGACTTCAACTTGACCTGTGCCGCCGTGATCATTTATCCGCAGATCTCAAACAGCCCCGCCTCCTTCGGCGGAATAAACAGCGCACGCGTAATTGTCGTTTCCGTCTCATCCGACGACGCATCCGACGCGCAAGAGCTCTTGAGCACATACGCTTCTTTACACTGATCTATCACAAAATCTACCCTCTCCGAGTAAACTTACAGTAAAGGGAAAATCGCTGTTTTTTTCGGTACGGCGGTTTAAGCTTCCCTGTATCGGGCAATACTAACACCACAAGGGTATATACCGATAAAACAAAAAAACGGAGATCGAAAAAATGAACGGTGTAAGAAGAGGAGATATATATTACGCGGATCTGTCCCCCGTCGTCGGTTCCGAGCAGGGCGGGGTGCGTCCCGTGCTGATAATTCAAAATGACGTCGGAAACAAATATTCACCGACTGTCATAGCCGCCGCCATCACAAGTCGGATGACAAAATCCCGGCTTCCGACGCATATCGGAATTACGTCGGGCGCGGCGGGGCTTTCAAAGGATTCCGTCGTTTTGACAGAGCAAATACGGACGCTTGACAAGCGCCGTCTGCGCGAACGGATAGGTCATCTTGACGCCGCGGCAATGAGCGAGGTCGATTCGGCGCTGTCCGTCAGCTTCGGCTTGCCCTCCGTCTACGAAACGGGACTTTCCGGCACTTTCTGATACGTCATACATACGCGGAGGCGCTTGCCTTCGCGTATTTTTTCGGCTTAGTCATAATTCGGGCGCAAAAAGCGTATTGTTCCTTGACACGGTGAACACAATACTATATAATACATTTGTATAAATATGCCGTGGCACGGCAAGGAGGATTATAACTGTGCCTGACGACCATTTGTGGACTTACGCAGTCCTTTATCTCATTTTTTCGCTTCTTTCAATGATCTTTTCGCTTTGCTACCATTCGGTTACATCCGCGGTCGAAGCGCGTATACGCAAAGAAGCCATCGACGACAACGGAAAGCACGCAAAGGCTCTGCTCGCGGTGCTTGAGGATTCTTCAAAGCTTGAACGTAACGCCCTTTACGTTATATCGACGTTCAATGCGATCGCGACTGTTCTTGCCGTTATGGGCATCTGTCCTGCGATCATCTCGCTCTTTGACAGCATTTCAGTAGGCGGCAAAATGCTTTGCGCCGTACTTACCGTAGTCATTTCATCAGTTTTGACCTTTATCTTAACAGTAATCATCCCGAAATTCGCGGCTGAACACAGTCCCGTGTCTGTCTATTCCGCAACGGCTTGGTTCTCATGCCCCGTTTTCGCTTTGTTTTCTCCGCTTGCTGCGCTGTCTCAGCTCGTCGGTAAGTCGGTGTTAAAGCTTTTCGGAGTGAAGCCTCACGAGCACGAGGAGGTCACAGAGGACGAAATCCTCGACATGATCGACGCGGGTGAGGAATCGGGAAGCATCGAGGCGACCGAAAAGGAACTGCTCGAAAACGTATTCGAATTTTCCGACATAACGGCGGGCGATGTCATGACGCACCGAACCGATATGGAGGCGATCGAGATCTCCGAGACGGACGAAAACATTCTCCGGATCATAAAAGAGACGCGCTTTTCACGTTTTCCCGTTTACGAGGATGACATAGATCACATCGTAGGTGTGCTCTACACCCGTGAATATCTGCTTGACAGGATATCCGGCACGCCGAAGCCGATCCGAGAGCTTATGCATCAGCCGCTTGTGACCCCCGAAAAGGTGCGCGCAGACGTGCTGTTCCGCGAGCTTCAAAAATCGAAAATACATATTGCAATCGTTCTTGACGAATACGGCGGAACAAGCGGTCTTGTAACGATGGAGGATCTGCTTGAGGAGATATTCGGCAACATTTATGACGAATTCGACGAGCATGAGCCGATTGACATACAGCAGCTCGGCGACAATCTGTGGAGAGTTGCGGGATCTGTCGATCTCGAAACGCTTGCCGACACGATCGGCTGTACCTTCGACGACGAGGTATACGAGGACTACGACACGCTCGGCGGTCTTGTGTTCTCCGCGCTGTCCCTCATTCCCGACGACGGCGAAACTCCGCACGTTTCCGCGTTCGGTCTTGACATCAACGTTGAGGTCTTTGCGGACAAACGCGTCGAATGGGCGACTGTATCCGTCATCAAGGACGCAGACGCAGTCGAAGCCGACGCAGACGGCTCAAAGAAGCAGGCTTGACATAAACAAACAAAAAACGCCCGAACAGCTTAAAAGCTGTTCGGGCGTTCGTTTTTTCGGAGTCCTTTACATCGACGCTTCTGCGGCGCTCGTCTTTGCCTTTCGCGACGCGCTAAGCTTACCGAAAAGGTACGGGATTCCGTACATCGCGCTCCAAACGATCGCGATCAAGAACGGGATCGTAATTATGTAAAGCGGATTTCCGAGATTCGAGGCGAAAAACGCTATCGGATTTCCCTCTCCGCCGCCATTAAGGAACATGAAGTCCGTGTCGAATACCTTGTTGAAGATATACACAAATATAACAACGGGGATCGCATAGGGTAACGACCTCCAAAGACGCTTAAACCGCGGCTTGAATCCGCCGACGAGAAGCAAAAACGGGAACATAAAGAGCCACAGATGCACCATGAAGCTGTAAATATGCGAAAACGAGGTGATCGGCATCGCCGTCCAAGACGGGAACAGCAGCGCCGCCAGCGCCCCCGGCATACATACGGCATACAAATACTCCGCAAGCACCTCGCTCGGACGTATCGCGTATGCAAGGATGATGAAAATATTGATGCCGCAAAGATGCAGCGGAAGCGCATCTACCGTGAAGTTCCCTCCGATCGCAAAAATACCGTCGCGGACAAATTCACCGATAAATATCGTCAATGCCAAGCCCATGAGTATACG
>CAZOMK010000078.1:0-7184 GCA_964580615.1 uncultured Lachnospiraceae bacterium
GAGGAGAACATGAACAGATTCATTGAAACCATTCTCGCGCATCCGAAACTGACGCATCACCGAGCACCCATGAAAGCACAAGCACTCCGCCTACAAACACGAGCGGCACTGTCGGAGTTATTACCCGTCTTGCGACGAGGTAAACACAGCCGATCAAGATCGCAAGCGTGCAGGTCTCGCCGATAACTCCGCCGTAAGCGCCTAAAAACAGTCCGAGAAGCTCATCCTTCCCTATCGAAGCCGACGCGAGCGGAGTCGCGCCTGCCACCATATCTGCGCTTGCGTGCAAATGGGTGACCGCCCACTCCGTAATATGAGACGAATAATCCGTCATGCTTTCCGTAAACGAGAAAAACATCACGATTCTTCCGACAAGTGCGGGATTCATGAAATTACAGCCCAAGCCGCCGAAAAGCATCTTCGCGACAATTATTGCGGCGGCATCACCGACGATAAGCTGCCGGATCGGCATCGTCACCGGCACGTTATATGCGACGAGCATCCCCGTAACGACAGCGGAAAGGTCCCCCACCGACACGGGCTTTTTCACCAGCTTATCCCATAAAAATTCCAAAAGCACGCAAGATGTCACCGAAACGGCTGTCAAAAGCAGTGAGCGCAAGCCGAAAATAACGCATGCCGCCGCCAAAACGGGCAAAAGCGCGATCACGACGTCGCGCATAAGCGCATGGGTCGTGCGTTTTGTTCGAACATGAGGAGATGTAGCGACTCTAAGCATTTTGTTTCGTCTCCCCCTTTCTTTCGGACTTATGTTCTGTCAAAAAAAGCTTTGCAAGCTTATTGTTTTGCACGATCGGACGTCCGGCAGGGCAAATAAACGCGCATGAGCCGCACTCCATGCAAAGCTTGACGCAAAGCGTCTCAAGCGCGTCTGCGTTACCGGCATCAAGCGCCGATGCGATCGCGGGCGGATCGAGACCGAGCGGACAGGCGGAAACGCATTTCCCGCATCTCAGGCACGCCGTCTGCGGCGGCGCTGTCGCTTCCTTTTTGCCGAGCGCCAGAATCGCGTTTGTGTTTTTCAAGATCGGCATATCGAGCGACGGGACGCATATTCCCATCATAAGTCCGCCGTAGAGCACCTTTTCGGGCGCTTCCGCAAAGCCGCCGCAAAAGTCAAACACATCCCCGACGGAGGTTCCTATCGGCACAACGACGTTTTTCGGCGTCTTAACGGCACTGCCGTCAACGGTTACGCATTTGGAAACGAGCGGAATTCCCGTCTTCACGTACTCCGCTATAACGGCAAGGGTCGTGCAATTTATAACGACAGTCCCCACGTCGGTGGGGAGCTTGCCGAAGGGCACTTTTTTGCCCGTCACGTTATATATAAGCACCTTTTCTCCGCCCTGCGGATACATCGACGGAAGCACTTTAAGCTCTGTCGATGAAAGCCTTTCCGCCGTGCGACGCATACATTTTATCGCTTCGCGATTGCTTTTTTCGACGGCGATATATATTTTTTCCACATTAAGATATTTCGTCAAAAGCTCGCATCCGAGCTCGATAAGCTCGGATCTTTCCGCCATCGTACGTGTGTCGCTCGTTATATAAGGCTCGCATTCCGCACCGTTGACTATTATCTCGTCGATCGACACGCCGTTCGCACTAAGTTTCACCGAAGTCGGAAATCCCGCGCCTCCCAAGCCGACGCAGCCGCTTTCGCGAACCGCTTTTATAAAGCTGTCGCGATCGGTCACGATCGGAGGCTTGACGTCCGGACTGACCTGCATTTCCCCGTCCGATTCGATAACGACAGCGGGACAAGTCCTTCCGTTCGGCGCAAGGTATTCGGTTATTTTTGTAACAGTCCCCGACACACTCGCATGAACGGGAGCGCTTACCGCTCCGTTCGCTTCCGCTATAAGCTGACCGACAAGCACCCTGTCTCCCGGCTTGACAACGCAAACGGCAGGCGCGCCTATGTGCATCGAAAGCGGTATCGTCACAAGCTTCGGCGGCGGCATTATCTCGCTTTCGAAATTCGCCGTATTTTTCAAATGCGGAGGAATGACTCCCGAAAGTTTTTTCTTAAACATGGAAAGTCCTCGTTAAAATATCCAAAAATAAGTGCCGTTACGAGCACTGTTCTTATTAGAATTGTAATATAATATTATCTTTTTGTCAACAAACAATGAGTTTTTTTATTGTGATTTTGCCGAGGTTGTTTTTCGCGGTGATTTGTGCTAAAATATTGCCGTTGATATGTAATTCAAGCGCCGCGGAGATATTTTATGCAGATTTTCAGAGAACCGTTTCCGAAATTGAATACAAGGGCAGCGTCCGTCGCGCTCGGAACGTTTGACGGCTTGCACCACGGGCACATTTCCGTCATCGGCGCTGCGTCCGAAGAAGCAAAAAGGCTCGGCGGTGCGCTTGCGGTCTGGTGTTTTTCGTCGCCGCCGAAAAATGTCTTTTCCCCCGGCTCCGCGCCTCCTTTGATGACGCCGGACGAAAAAGCCGCCGCCATCGCCTCGCTCGGCGTTGACATCCTCATAATGCCCGCCCCCGACAAGGCCCTGCTTTCAATGTCCGCCGACGATTTCATAGACAGCTTTGTTCGTTCGGTCTCGCCTGCGTCCGTTTTTTGCGGATTCAATTTCACATTCGGAAAAAACGCTCTCGGCACGCCGGACGTTTTGACGGAGCGCCTCGCCGCGCGCGGCATATCGGTCAACATTATGCCGCCCGTACTGACAGCGGACGGCGTCCCCGTAAGCTCAAGCCTTTTACGCAAGCGTCTCGAAGAAAACAGCGCGCTTTGACGCTTCCGCATCCCGACCGATCGAAAAAACAGCAAAAAAATCCGAAGTTAGCTTAAAAGCTCGCTTCGGATTTTTGTTTTCGCGCCGAAATGACGCGTTATATTTTCATTGTTTCCTCTACATTAAGCACGAAAACGGTTGCTCCGCCGACGGATACCTCTTTCGGGATCGAATCGTTACGCAGTCCGCGTCCGAACGACTCCGTCGGAGACGGGATCTGCTTTCTCGTCGTGCAGTGCTTCGCAAGGACAGACTTGACCTCATCGACCTTATCATCGTCGGTACCGATCAGAAGCGTCGTGTTGCCCACCATAAGGAAGCCGCCCGTTGTGGAAAGCTTTGTCACGAAAAATCCGCGCTCCGTAAGTGCCGCAGCCGCAATAGCGCTGTCATCGTTATTAACAATCGCAAGTAAAAGTTTCATTCGTTTTTCTCCAATCGTTTTATTTTTAGATGTAATCGTCAAGGAAGCCGCGGCTCTTTTTATCAAGCCGCCTTATGTCGGGTATCTCATATCTGTTGTCGTCGTTGTCTCTGATGAGCACTCGGAAGCCGTACATCAGCTTGATCTGATGCACGATATTACGAACCTCGACAACACAATCTCCGCGATCCGTTCGGCAAAAAAGCTTGACGATTCCGAATTTTTCGGAAAGTCCCGTGATCGCCTCGATCTTAGGCACGTGATAGTATTCGGAAAGGCACGCCTCGATGACCTCTCGCTCGGACGCGGGCAACGTCGCAAGATCGCGTATGACTGCGACTTCGTCGCCGTCATCGTTCAAAAGCGTGATGTATTTCGAAACTCCCGTCATCGGAAAGAGACGTCTCGGCTCCAAATGGCGAAAGCACTCGCCCGAATAAAGCGTCATATCAACGAAAGTGAGATCGGTGCGCTCGAAATGAGCCGCGTCGTAATCAATGTATATGCGTTCCATTATTCGAATCTCTCCTCCTCTTTGCTCTTTTCAACCTGTGCGGACATTTTTTGAATCTCGACGAGTCTCCAATATTTGCCCTTAGCCGCAAGCAGATCCTCCGGCTTGCCCATTTCGAGGATCTCGCCCTTATCGACGACGATGATCTTATTCGCCTTGCGAAGCGTCGAAAGTCTGTGCGCTATCATGATCGTCGTTCGTCCGCTGATGAGGCGTTCGATCGCGCCCTGAATAAGATTTTCCGTTTCGGAATCAACGGCAGCAGTTGCTTCGTCGAAGAAAAGGATGCTCGGATTCTTCAAAACGGCTCTTGCGATGGAAAGACGCTGACGTTCACCGCCGGAAAGTCCCGTTCCGCGCTCGCCGAGCACTGTGTCATACGCATCCGGCATACGCGCGATGAAGCAATGTGCGTTTGCAACGTCCGCCGCGTGCATTACAGCCTCGACGCTCGCCTCCGGTGTACCGTATGAAATGTTACTGTATATCGTATCGTGGAACATCATCGGCTCCTGCTGAACATAGCCGATCTCGCGTCTGTACTGCTCCATATCGAGCGTTCTGATGTCAACATCATCAAGCAAGATCTCGCCGTCGTATGCGTCATAGAAGCGCATAAGCAGATTTATGATCGTTGACTTACCCGATCCCGTCGTACCGACTATACCGACTATATCTCCCGGCTCGATAACGAAGCTTACGTTGGAGAGCGCCTTTTTCGATCTGTCAAACGAAAAGCTTACGTTGCGGAACTCGATCTTACCCTTGACGGAATCGAGCTTTACACCGTTTTGCGCCGTTGCCTCAGGCTCGGCGTCGATGATATCGAGGATCCTTTCAAGCGCCGCAAGGGAGCTTTGATAGGAATCGCTGAAGTTGGCAAAAAAGTTGACGGGGCCGTAGAACATCGACGTATACGAAATAAACGAAACGAGCAGGCCGGGCGTAATAAAGTCGGGCTGTTCGATAACAAGCCTTCCTCCGACAGCCCAGATCAAAAGCGAGCCCATCGTAATAACAAACGAAACGATATTGGGGAACGCGATTGTTATCCTTGCGCTTTTTACGTCTGTCTTGAGCCATTCCTCGTTGTATGCATCAAAGGTTTCCGTCGAGCGCTTTTCGTTCGTAAAGCTCTTGATGACTCTGATTCCGGGGAGATTGTCCGTCAAAATGGACGTGACCGCCGACCAACGCCGCCAGATCTTTCTGTAATACGGACGTATTTTCCGTCCGAATATTCTTGCACCGACAGCCACAAACGGCACCGGTATGAGCGAAAGCAGCGTAAGCTGCCAATTCATCGACAGCATGATGACTATGATACCGATCAGCGTAAATACCTGAACGACGACCTCCTGCGTAACACGAAGGACGAAGCCCTGTATTGTCGATGTATCGCCGCTGATTCTGTTAATGACAGAGCCTGTCGATGTTTTATCGTAAAATTTCATCGGCAAATACTGCGCCTTACGATAAACGTCGCTTCTCAGATCTCGGACGATCTTGTCACCGCAGATACGAAGCATATACGATCGAAGCATTCCGATACCGTACTGCACGATATACGCCAAAACGAGCGTTATTACAACTCCCGTAAGTGCGGCTTTGTTGCCGTTCGGCAAAACATCATCGACAAGATGACCCGTCATATACGGCGGAAGCATCGCCATTGCCGTTGTCAGTGCCGAAAGAAGCAAGCAGAATATAAGAGTGTACTTGTGCGGAAGCACGTATTTCGATATTTTCGAGATCAGCTTCCCTTTTGATTGGCAATAGATGCATTCCTTGCCCGAAAGCGAACGTCCGCACTTCGGACAATAGCTGAACTGCTTTTCTATAACCGCCGCGACGACGTCCGCAACTTCGTCGGGATCAGTCCCGCCGTCGCGCGCCATCATCTCCGTGTACTGTGCCGCCGCATCGAACAGCGACGCCGACTTGTACGAAAACCTCATAAAATTGACGCTTTCGCCAGTCTTTTTCGTTACGACAAAAACAGCATTTCCGTAATTGCGCTTAACCTTGCATTTTTCGATCTCGTCAAAAGCAATGCTTGCACCGTCACCGTTTTCGTCCGTTCTGTAAATGGCTTTGTCCGTTGCCGTCATATAATCAACGGCATATCGGCCCTTGCTGTTCAGATCAGCCGTCATAACAAAAAGGATGCGTTCGCCCTCGTGTATGCTTGCCTCAACGAGACGCGTTTCCTCCGCCGTCAGCTCTCTGCTGCAAAGGTATCGGGTCGTGTTTTCCGTACTCATAACTCGATCCTCCCATTTTATTTTGCAGATTTCGAAAAAAGCCTTTGTACGCTTAATTCTGCCGCCATTATAGAGGAATCGGTTTTGAATGTCAATAAAAGAAAAAAAAATATTCTCCGTCGTTTTTAACAAAAACTCACGTGCTGTTTTGTGCATTTTCACCGTCGCGTTTTCATGTCGAACAAAGTTCATTAATGTCGACGTTTATTTTCGGCACATAAAGACATATTTTTTGTTTTCACGCTCGGACGACCCTTGACATTACAGCGGCAAAGCGGTAAAATTACAGACAATATTTGTGATATCGGAGAAAAATATGTTCTATTACGAGAAACGCGAGGAGCTGAACAAGGAATGGTTCGTCATAGAGGAAAACGAAAACTTTTCGTTCCCGACGCATTTGCATCGCTGGTATGAGATCATCTTCTTGAAGGAAGGCGAAATGGATGTCATCATCGACGGCACAGTCCGCAAACTGCAAAAAAACGACTCCGTTTTTATCTTTCCGAATCAAACCCATCAGCTTGTCACAAAAACCTCCTCAAAGCATAAGCTGATCTTGCTCAAGCCGGAGCTGATCGCACATTTTAACGCAAAGCTTCAAAACTGCATTCCGAAAACGCCGAAAAAGCACATCGACTCCGACGCATGGATCGAGCTTTTCATGTCTGCCTCAGAAAGCACTGCGTTCGAAGCTATCAAGGGCATCCTTTACATATACTGCTCGTTTTTCGCGAACGACGAATTCATCTCGGTGTCCGAAAAGGACGCTGTCGGCGGATCCGATCTGATGCACCGCATATTCAGCTTTGCGGACGAAAACTTCCTCAAAAGCTGCTCGCTCAAGGATCTTTCGGCGCACATCGGCTACGATTACAGCTACCTTTCCAAGCTTTTTTCCGAGCACATCGGCATCTCGTTTACCGAATACGTCAATATGCTTCGCATAGACAGAGCTTGCTATCTCTTGAAAAACACCGATCTGCCGGTGCTTGAAATAGCGGAAATGTGCGGCTACGGAAGCCTGCGAAGCTTCAACCGCAATTTCGTAAAGCAAATGAACATGGCTCCGCGCGATTACAAGCTGTCCTCTATCGTCTATAACGGCAATAAATCAAAATTGTGAAATTCACAAATTTCACACCAAAATCATAATTATTATATTTATTTAAGACTCAATTTGTGATATACTTAGT
>CAZOMK010000079.1:0-7168 GCA_964580615.1 uncultured Lachnospiraceae bacterium
CTTCAGCATAAAATGAAGAGTCTGACAGATACAAGCCGCCTTTACACGTTTCATAGCCTTGCCCCTCCATTCAAAAAATAAACGTGTGCTTCGATCACGCAACCGGAATTACGCTTAACAAGCCACACGTTGTAATTATATTATACCATCTCTCTTTTGTTTTTTCAAAGGCAGTTTTTGATAAAAACTGCTTCTCCGTAAGGTGGATTTTTTCGTTTTTTTGCCTTATTTACCGTTACTTTTTTCATTCAACCGTTGCATTTTATTTTGCCGCGTGATACACTGCTTTCAACCGTTGGTTTAATTATGCACTTTCAACCGTTGGTTCATTTACTTTGCGATACCTTTATGATATCCTTCTTTCAAGGCAACGGTGCACGGCTGCAAAATATTTTTTTACGGAGAGATAACATGAGAATCATAATTTCAAACATAATCAAAGAGCAACGTCAACGTCTCGGTGTTAATCAGGAGACACTTGCAAACAAGTTCGGAGTATCGGTTCAGGCTGTGTCAAAATGGGAAACGGGATTTTCCTGTCCCGATATAACTCTATTGCCTGAGATCGCTGATTATTTCGGCGTCACGATAGACTATTTGCTGACGGGACGCGTGACCGCAGCCGTAACCGATGACGCATCGGACTCATCCGACGTATATACTGTTGCGGGAAACAGCGAAATAACGTACAAATGCCCCTCTGCGGATACGATTTACTTCGTAGAAGTCCTGAACGGACATATTATTTCAACCGAAAAACTGTTCTCGGACACAGTACAGCTCTGTATTCCGGAAGATTTGACTCACGGTGCGTGGAACATATCAATTCATGCTCCCGTAAGCTTCGGAAGCGTTCGAGGCAACGTTACAGTTTCCGAAAACGGAGATGCTGCATTCAACGGCGGCGTTTTCGGGCCTGTCGGCATAAAGGATTCATCCGGAAGCATCGGCTTCAACTCCAAGATCAACGGTGACGTTACAATAACGAACGTACCGACAGCCTCGTTATGCGACGTGTCGGGAGACGTTTACATTACGGGCGGCAAAGCCATCGTCAACGGACGCGTAACAGTCGGCGGAGATTTTACTGGCGAAATAGCCGGCGAAAGCAACGATATTAAGGTTGATGGAGATTTTACAGGCACGGTTACGACGGAAAACTGCAATATTAATGTTGAATGTGACTTTACGGGCGATATTTCTCTGGGAAGCGGCGATGTAAGCGTTGGCGGCGATGTTACCGGCAACGTATCCGTTGAAAGCGGCGACTTGAATGTCGGAGGCGACGTTAACAGTGACGTATCAGTTGAAGACAGCGACATTAACATCGGCGGTGACGTTAACGGCAATGTTTCTTCTTCGGGAAGCGGTGACACACACATTGAAGGCGACGTTGACGGAAGCGTTTCTTCTTCGGGAAGCGGCGATGTTGATACCTTAAATGATGATGAAGATTAAAGCAAAAAAGCTCGGCGCATTTTTACCGGGTTCATAAAACAGTTAAACCGACCTATGGTTAAAAACAATCTTAGGTCGGTTTTTATTTTGCAGTTTGGAAGAATCGGCACAATGCAGTAAAACGCACGGTATACACAGCAGGTATATAGAAGTGCGCCCCTTGCATTTGCTTAACTTCGTTTTAACAACTTGAATGATGCTATAGCTTCCTTATTGCAGCGTACCTAAAACATCGAAATATAATATCATTGAAATAATATCAATCGCTAAAACAACAGCCAATATGATACCGATGATTTTAAGGATTATTTTAGCTTTACCTTTGTTCTTGTCGGTTATTACTTTTCTGCTGATTTCTTCAACCTTTTCGGTAAAACCCGATGCTTGAGAACCGCTTTTTTCCGTTATTTCATCTTTTAACAGATAGTCGTAACATATAAAGTCCAAAAGTGCACCCGGCGTCAACAATACCGCTATAATAATTAATCAACAGCCACAACAGATCAAACTGTTGTGGCTGTTAACTGTTTTATGGCTACCGCGCATTTCTGTCGAGCTTTTTTTATTCGTTATCTGTACTGTAAGACACTCTGAAGTAATAATAGTGCTTAAAGCCGTCGGAATCGGTGACGAGCAAAAGATACGACCACATCGTATAATTCCCGCACCAGGAGTCCTTTTCGTCAAACCACCACGAGAGATCAACGGCAATATTGTTTGAAATGCAGGTAACCTCAGGGCGCATATCAATATATCCGTTAAGCTCAACGTTTATATCGTCAGGATCGACAGACGACAGCCTTATGACAGACGCGCCTGCCGGCTCATAATTCAAGCAAATAAAAAACGGTACACTTTTTTCGGCTTCCGTCATTTCGCACGGAGAATAGCTTTTTTCGTATTTCGCGATTGCCTTAGTCAGCTCATCCTCGCTGAACTCACCCGTCCACGCTTCAAGTATCGTTTCTGATAAAAATTCTTTTCCCTCGTATTCGTAGTGCTCTTTTTCAAGCTCGCCATGCTCTTTTTGTCCGCTGTCAACAGTCAAAAACGCGATAACAGCAACAAGCGCTATAAGCACGGCGGTTACGGCGTAAAACGCGGGACTTTTCAGAAAATGCGTTTTTTCACAATTTTTTCTGAAAATGATCGCATCCGCAGTACGCAAAACAAGCCAAATTACGCACAAAGCAAAGAGTGCGAGATCTTTCACGTCGCATATAAGCAATATCAAAACGGAGAGCGCGAGCAAGGCTGAGACACAATTCGAGGCGAGCTCCGCTTTTGTTTTGTCACGCTTTGAAAAAGCACACTTCAAGGTCATGCAAAGCTCAAGCGCGCAAATAATCCACGGAATCCAAACACAAAGCAACAGCAGCGCGTTCAGCCACAACGGAAAATCAAAAAAATCCGAATTGTGCCCTGTTTCTTTATTTATAATCGAAACGATCGGCGCGGAAATAAGCGCGGCGACGATCACAGAGGCAACTATATGCTTGAATATTTTTTTCATATTCTTACTCCTATTGTCCCCGACTTAGCTTAAAGCGTAAGTGGCTCGATTATGCACTTAGTTTTATGCCTTATAGCTTCCCTTGAGTCCGACTGTACGGTTAAAGGTATTCGGATTTTTAGAGTCGCGAACAAAATATCCACTTCTGACAAACTGATAATGAGTATGTCCGTCATCCTCTGCCAAAGACGGCTCAAGCTTACATCCGGTGTATGTGATCTTTGATGCGGGATTAAGATATTTTTCGTATTCCGACGACGGAACATCGTTCATATTTGCTTCCGTGAAGAGCTTATCGTAGCAAACTATATCGGCAGTGTGTGCATATTCGGCGGATACCCAATGGATCGTTCCGCGAACCTTTCTGCCGTCGGCGGGCATACCGCAGCCTGTCTCAAGATCGGCAGTACAACGGATCTCGACAACATTTCCCTCTCCGTCCTTGACGATCTCATTGCATTTAACGATATATGCGCCCATGAGTCTGACTTCGCCGTCCGGCTTCATTCTGTGGAACTTCGGAGGCGGTACCTCTGCGAAGTCATCCGCTTCTATATAAAGCTCACGTGTAAACGGAACCTTACGCGTACCGGCGTCGGGATCTGTCGGATTGTTGGGAAGCTCGAAATATTCGGTCTTTCCTTCGGGTATGTTTGTTACAACGACCTTAACGGGCTTGATAACGGCAACACGGCGAGCCGCGGAAGCGCCGAGCTCCTCGCGAACACAATGCTCCAAAAGCTCAAGCTCCGCCATGCTGTTTGTTTTCGCAACGCCGACACGTCCGAGGAAGTCAATAACGGAAGCGGCGGTGTATCCGCGACGACGCAAGCCGCAAAGCGTCGGCATTCTCGGATCGTCCCAGCCGTCAACAAGTCCGGATTCAACGAGATATCTGAGGAAGCGCTTTGACATTACGGTATATGAAAGATTCAGGCGCGCAAATTCAATCTGTCTCGGCTGAACGGGACTGTCCATATACTTTGCGACGTGCTCCTTCACCCAATCGTAGAGCGGGCGGTGGATCTCATATTCAAGTGAGCAGAGCGAATGTGTGATTCCCTCGATATAGTCCTGGATCGGATGCGCGAAATCGTACATGGGGAAAATGCACCATTTTGTGCCCTGACGATGATGCTCGATATATCTGATTCTGTAAAGCACGGGGTCACGCATATTGAAATTGCCGGAGGCAAGGTCGATCTTTGCGCGAAGCGTGTACTGTCCTTCGGCGAATTCACCCGCTCTCATACGTCTGAACAGATCGAGATTTTCCTCGATGGGTCTTTCTCGGTAAGGAGAAATTGCGGGATGAGTCAGGTCTCCTCTGTATTCGGAGAATTTTTCAGCGGAGAGCTCGCATACGTAAGCATCTCCGTCCTTTATGAGAGCTTCCGCAAGCTCATACGTCTTTTCGAAGTAATCGGAGCCGTAAAAGAAGCGATCCTCCCAGTCAAAGCCGAGCCAATGGATATCCTCCTTGATCGCATCGACATATTCCGTGTCTTCTTTTGCGGGGTTTGTATCGTCCATACGGAGATTGCATTTACCGCCGTATTTTTTCGCTGTTCCGAAGTTGATCAAAAGCGCCTTGCAGTGACCTATATGAAGATAACCGTTCGGTTCGGGAGGAAAACGGGTATGGATCTCGTCGGAGGTATATTTGCCGTTTTCGATCTCACCGTCTATTATTTCGTGAATAAAATTATTGCTTTCTGCCATTTTATCATATTCCTTTCAATGTCAAAGCTCGGATATCATTTTTTCAAGTCTCGAAAGTGACTGCTCCGCTCCGATAATGTGCATTACCGTATAAAGATCGGGCGAATTGAGCTTACCCGTGATCGCAACTCGGATCATCATGCTCACGTCGGCGACGCTTCCCTTATACGAATCGGGATCGTTTTTATACTGCTTCATGTCGGGGCAGTAGCCGAATTTCTCCGAGATCGCCTTTATCTTTTCAAACCAAGCATTTTGATCGTCGGACTCAACATAAGTCTTTGCGAAATCGGAAAGGACAGCCTTTGCGTCGGCGAGGTCTGTTCCTTCGGGGTAATCGTCCTCCACCTTAAAGTAATCCGCATAGAAAAGCTCCATGTACTTGCGAAGCTCCGTCCAGGTTCCGTAATCCTTTCTGGGCTTTTTGCCGCCGCGACCGATGCTTATTACCGCTTTTGCAAGCTCCGGATCCGAGGAAAGCTTTTCCGCAAAATCGGGGTCAAAGTCGAGCGCCCATTCATAAAGGTATCCGTAAACTTTTTCCGCGGTCATTCTCGAAACGACGTTTTTCGAAACGTCACCGAGCTTAACAATATCGAAAAGGCAACCGGAAACGCTCATTTTGTTGATATTGAACTTAAAATCGGTATACGGCTTATCTGCGTTCTGGAGTCTCCATTCCTCGAAATTGGAGTTCAAGACAGTGAGAAGATATTCCGCAACTGCTTCTGGCGCGTAGCCGAGACGAGAATAGTCGTTCATGTTTGCGCCGAGATCGCGCTTTGACAGCTTCTTTTTATTTCCGTTTTCGTCAAGATGCATTATTTGTGCCGTATGCAGATATTTGGGAAGCTTAAATCCGAGGTAACGGAAAAGCATGATATGCTTTGCGACACTGGGCAGCCATTCTTCGCCGCGAATAACATGAGTTGTACGCATAAAGTGATCGTCAACTGCGTGTGCGAAATGGTACGTGGGGATACCGTCGCTCTTAAGGAGGACGAAATCCTCGTCGTTTTCGGGAATTTCAAGCTTACCCTTTACAAGATCGGTAAAGGGTGTTTTTTTGTCGGGATCGCCGTCTGCAAGGAGTCTGAGCACGAATTTATTGCCCGCCTTGAGATTTTCTTCTACGTCCTCGATCGTAAATTCACGCATTTTGAGCATGGCAGCCTTCTGCTCCGCTCTCGCTTCATCAGACCATTCCTTGGACTTGATCTTTGCCTTTACGTCGGTAGCTTCAAGCTCTGCGAGCTCCTCGTCCGTTGTGAAGCAGGGATACGCCTTTCCCTCAGAAACGAGCTTCTTTGCAAACACATGATAAATATCCGCACGTTCGCTTTGCTTATACGGGCCGTATATTCCGTTATCCTTGATGCTTCCGTTTTCATCGACGGTTGCGCCCTCATCGAAATTGATTCCGTATCTTGAAAGCGTTTTTATAAGGTTTTCGGCAGCACCGGGGATCTCACGCTTTGCGTCGGTATCCTCGATTCTGAGATAAAAAACGCCGCCGGACTGATGAGCAAGTCTTTCTCCCACCATTGTCTGATACACACCGCCGATATGAACGTAGCCTGTGGGGCTGGGAGCAAATCTTGTAACCTTCGCTCCTTCGGGAAGCTTTCTTTCCGGATATTTCGCCTCAAGCTCGTCGGGCGTCATTGTCACATTCGGGAAAAGCAGTTCCGCAAGATATTTATAATCCATAAGATTAACCTCCGTTAATTTCAAATCACTTCATGCCGCAGAAAATGCGACACTGTTGCAGCACATAGCCGCCAAGCTCCGAGTTCAGAACATAACGCATATATTATATCACGGTAAATATGTCTTTTCAAGAATAATTATTTTTTACAGGCTATAAATTGTTGATTTTTATGTCGAATAGTGCTATTATATAGTGTACGGGTAAATCAAATTTACATTAATAACGGAGAAAACAACGTGTCATCTAATCTTTTCAAATCAGCGATCGGCGGCTACAACAAGGCGGAGGTCGATGAATACGCGCTCCATATAAGCAGAAAAATGGAGCTTCAAAAAAAAGAATACGAAAAAAGGCTCGAATTTCTCGAAGTGGAAAATAAAAAGCTACTCGGTGAAAAAAAAGCCGCAGAGGATAAGCTTCGCGAGGATGAGGCTATCATTGCCGCGTTCCGCGCAAAACTTGCGGAAGAGATCGGTAAGGAAAGCGACACTGTCGTCAAGTCGGAGGACAGTGAGCTGCTTCAAAAATCAAAGCGTTACGACGAGATCAGCAGTCTGCTCGGCGAGATCATCGCAAACGCAACTGCGGACGCCGCCGCCACAAAGCGCGAGGCTGACGAGACTGCCGAAAAAATTCTTGCGGACGCAAGAGAAAAAGCACGTTAGCTGCGCTCCTCGGCTGTTGCCGATCTGAAGCGTCTTACAAACGAATTTGCGGATAGGCTCTCTGCCGCCGCGGACAACGATGATCCTTCTCTTTTGTCC
>CAZOMK010000080.1:0-7073 GCA_964580615.1 uncultured Lachnospiraceae bacterium
TTATTGTTGTCAACTGCATCGTGCTCGGACGCGCGGAGATGTTTGCGTCCAAAAACACTGTTTCGGACAGCTTTTTCGACGGACTCGGCATGGGAATCGGATATACGTGCAGTCTTTGTCTGATCGCCGTTGTGCGTGAGCTTGTCGGGGCGGGAACTGTTGCGGGAATACGTTTGATTTCGGAGGGGTATCAGATCGCGATAATGTCGCAGACGCCGGGAGGCTTTTTCACCTATGCCTGCCTTATGGCAACGCTTGTGTGGCTTCTTGCGCGTCGCGGTAAAAGCTTCAAGCCCGCCCTCGGATGCGACGGAAACTGCAAAGCCTGTCACGCAGGCTGTGAAAATGCCGAAAAAACGGAGGAAACACAAAAATGACGGACGCGATGAAAATTCTTTCGATAATGTTCACGATGGTGTTCACCGAAAACTATGTGCTCGTTCAATATATTGCCATCTGTCCCTTCCTCGGCGTATCAAAGGAGCTGAAATCGTCGCTCGGAATGTCCGGTGCAGTTATTTTCGTTATGACGGCGGCGTCCGCCGCAACGTATCTAATATATACCTATGCGATGGTGCCGCTCGGAATAGAATATCTTTCGACTGTCATATTCATTCTCGTTATAGCGACGCTCGTTCAGTTTGTCGAGCTTGTGCTGAAGAAATTCATGAAGCCTCTCTACCGTGCGCTCGGCATTTATCTGCCGCTTATAACGACAAACTGCGCCGTCCTTGCCGTCACGCTTCTTAACGTCGAAAACAATTACAATTTCATCGAATCCTGCGTTGACGGATTTTCCGCGGCAGTGGGCTTCGGACTTGCGCTTTTGCTGTTTTCAAGCGTCAGACGTGCGCTTCTTCGTGCCGATCCGCCGGAGCCGTTCAAGGGACTTCCGATAACGCTTGTTGCCGCCGCCCTTACCTCGATGACCTTCATGGGCTTCACCGGAATGGCGGAGAATATGTTCGGATAAGGAGACTGATATGATCGGTGTTTTTTATGCTGTTCTGACGCTTGCGGCGATAGGTGCCGTATGCGCGGCTGTTCTTGTTGCGGCGGCGCGCTACATGAAGGTGCCCGACGATGAAACCACTGCGACTATCAGGTCAAGTCTGCCCGGCGCAAACTGCGGCGCGTGCGGATACGCAGGCTGTGACGGCTATGCGGAGGCGCTTGCGAACGGAAGCGAAAAAAGAACTAATTTGTGCGTTCCCGGAGGCGACGGCGCCGCGCGTGCGATAGTGGAGGTGCTCGGTGTCGATTTTTCCGATGTGACGGAAAAGACCGCAAACGTAAAATGCCGCGGCGATTGCTACGCGGTGCGTCGAAATTATGTGTACGATGGCGTCAACTCCTGCAAGGCTGTTTCAATGCTGTACGGAGGAGATTCGTCGTGCGCCTTCGGCTGCTTGGGCTACGGCGACTGCGTTAAGGCTTGTCCGCAAAGCGCTGTCTTTGTCGAAAACGGGGTTGCACGCGTCGAGCACAGGCTGTGCATCGGTTGCGGACTTTGCGCCGAGGCGTGTCCTAAGGGGCTGATCGAGCTTGTGCCGGACGTAAATCGAGTCGTGGTGAAGTGCAGCAACCGCGAAAAGGGCGCTGTCGCACGTAAAAAGTGCGAAAATGCCTGCAGCGGCTGTAAAAAATGCGAAAAGACGTGCGCTTTCGGCGCGATCTCGGTTTCTGACAATCTTGCAAAAATCAATTACGAAAAATGTACGAGCTGCGGTGAATGTGCGGATGCTTGTCCTAACGGATGCATCAAGGTCGGGGACTTATCCGGCAAGCACAGATACGCAGGGTGAGTACAAGGAGAACGAAAATGAAAAAGACCGCCTTGAAAAAAGCAGATGTTATTCTTTTGCTTGCCGTTATCGTTACGGCGGCGGTCTTTTTTGCGCTTTCGTTTTTCTTGAAGCAGGGGGAGTTTGCCGTCGTTTATATTGACGGCGAGGAGGTCGGACGTTACGCGCTTTCGCAAGACACAAGCGTTAAGCTTACGTCGGAGGGAGGAACCAACGTTCTGACAGTGAAGGACGGTGAGGCGTATATTTCCGACGCCGACTGTCCCGATCTTACCTGCGTCAGATCGAGAGCCGTTTCAAAGACGGGACAGCGGATAATTTGCCTGCCGCACAAGCTTATGCTCGTTGTGGAGGGCAAAGACGGGACAACGGAGCCGGATATAAAATGAGCATGAAGAAAAGCACGAAAAAAATCACCGTTACAGCAATGCTTACGGCGGTGTCACTGATTTTGTCGTATGTTGAGGCGATCTTGCCGCATTTTTTTGTTCCGGGCGTCAAGGTCGGACTTGCAAACGCGGCTGTTGTTTTTGCGATATATTCCCTCGGCGGTAAAAATGCCGCTTTTGTGTCGTTTGTTCGCGTCGTTTTGTCCGCGATGCTTTTCGGATCGACAACGTCGTTCATTTACAGTGCGTCCGGTGCGGCGCTTAGCTTGACCGTTATGCTGATCCTTCGCGGGACGAAGGCTTTTTCCGCCGTCGGCGTTTCCGTTGCGGGCGGAGTGGCTCACAATATCGGACAGCTTATAGCCGTTTCCGTTTTGGTGAATACGGACGCTGTTATATATTATTTGCCCGTGCTGCTCGTTTCGGGCGCGGCGGCGGGCGCGCTTGTCGGCTTTTTGGGCGGATCCGCCGCTGTCAGACTTGCGGGAGTGAGCTCCGATTTTTCATAAATTCGAGAAGCCTCGCTTGACATTAACATACATATTGGTATATAATGTTTTTCGGATTTTTAATATGCGGGGAAAGTATGCCCGAAAAGGGCAGGAGCGCCCCGCGATTTATTTTGATAGTGAATTGAAAGTGAGCTAATGATGAAAAATTACAAGGTTGATACGAATTGCGTTCAGGCGGGTTGGGAGCCTTCAAATTCAGAGCCGAGCATCCTCCCCATATATCAGTCAACGACATACAAATACGATTCTTCCGAGTTTCTCGGCAAGCTTTTTGACCTTGAAGCACCCGGTCATATGTATACGAGAATATCGAATCCGACAGTTGACGCTGTCGAAAAAAAGATCGCCGCGCTTGAAGGCGGCATAGGCGCAATGTGCACCGGCTCCGGTCAGGCGGCAAGCTTTGCTTCGATATTCAACATTACATCGGCAGGTCAGAACTTCATTTGCTCCGCGTCCATTTACGGCGGAACGACGAATCTTTTCGCCGTTACGATGGCAAGAATGGGCATCGAGGTCAGATTCTTTACCCTCGATATGACAGACGACGAGGTGAACGCCCTTTTTGACGAAAAGACGAGACTTGTTTTCGGTGAAACAGTCGCGAATCCCGCGCTCACCGTTTTTGATATCGAGCGTTACGCAAACATCGCACACAGCCACGGAGTTCCGCTTATCATAGACAATACGTTTGCGACCCCCGTGCTTTGCCGTCCGCTTGAATTCGGCGCCGATATCGTTATCCATTCGACAACAAAGTACATGGACGGTCACGCGGCTGTTGTCGGCGGCGTTATCGTTGACGGCGGTAAATTCGATTGGACAAAGGACGGAAAATACCCTGAGCTGTCAACTCCCGACGAATCCTATCACGGCGTCGTTTACACCGAGCAGTTCGGCAATGCCGCTTATATAACAAAGGCGCGCACTCAGCTTATGCGTGACCTCGGTCTCACACCTCAGCCGATCGCGGCGTTCCTGCTCAATCTCGGACTTGATTCCCTTGCCGTAAGAATGGAGCGTCATGTTAAGAATGCGCTGAAGGTTGCCGAATTCCTTGAGAAGGATCCGAGAGTTTCATGGATCAACTATCCGTCGCTTCCTTCCTCGGATCAGTATGCGCTTGCACAAAAATATCTGCCGGACGGCGTCTGCGGCGTCATTGCGTTCGGCGTCAAGGGCGGAAGGAATGTCGCTATGAAGTTCATGGACAGCCTCACGCTTGCGCGTATAGTTGTTCACGTTGCGGATGCGAGAACTTGCGTGCTTCATCCCGCATCGACAACTCACCGTCAGCTTACGGACGATCAGCTTACGGCAGCAGGCATAACACCCGATCTTATCCGTATGTCCATCGGCATCGAAAACGTTGAGGATATTATCGCCGATATTGACGCGGCACTTACAAAAGCAACGGAATAAGCTTACGCCATGCCTATAAAAATACCCAATCTTCTTCCCGCGGCGGAAACACTGAAAAACGAAAATATCTTTGTGATGAAGGATACCCGCGCGACAGGTCAGCATATACGTCCGCTTTCGATCGCGGTGCTCAATCTCATGCCGACAAAGATCGAGACGGAAACACAGCTCGCACGCTTGCTCGGAAACACTCCGCTTCAAGTTGAGCTGACATTGCTTCACACAAAGACGCATAAATCAAAGAACACATCCTCGGAGCATCTGCTTGCGTTTTACAAGACGTTTGATGACGTCTGTGATTTGAAATTCGACGGTCTTGTTATAACGGGCGCACCCGTTGAAAAGCTTGAATTCGAGGACGTCGAATATTGGGACGAGCTTTGCGAGATCATGGAATGGAGCAAAACGAACGTCACAAGCACTTTCCATATCTGTTGGGGCGCGCAGGCGGGTCTTTATTATCACTACGGAATCGGTAAATATCCGCTCGAAAAAAAGCTTTTCGGCGTTTTCCCGCATCGAAAGGACTATAAAAATTCGATCCTTCTTCGCGGCTTCGACGATACCTTTATGGTTCCTCATTCACGTCATACAACAGTAAGACGCGAGGATATCGAGGCGTGCGACAAGCTTAGGATAGTCGCGTCCTCCGATGAGGCGGGCGTATATGCCATAACGACCAAAAAAGGTCGTCAGATATTTATAACGGGACATTCGGAATATGATCCGGATACGCTTAAAAACGAGTATTTGCGCGATAAAAACGCCGGACTGCCGATCGAAGTCCCGAAAAATTATTTCCCCAACGACGACGACGCCAAGCCTCCGATGATGACTTGGCGAAGTCACGCAAATTTGCTCTATTCGAATTGGCTCAATTATTTTGTATATCAAACAACGCCCTATGATCTCAGAAAGATCAAATAACAGGAGGGAAAACATAAGATGAAGAAGCTCCTCGTCGCAGATGGCACAAACATAATGTTCCGCTCGTTTTACGGAATACGCCCCTTTACAACAAAGTCGGGGCTTCATACAAATGCCGTTTACGGATTCACGACGATGCTGACAAAGCACATCGAGGAGCTGGCGCCCGACGCTGTTGCCGTTGCGTTCGACTTGCCCGAACCGACGTTCAGACACAAGAAATTCGATGCGTACAAGGGTACACGTCAAAAAGCGCCTGAGGAGCTGACGGAGCAGATCGAGTACGTCCGCAGATGCGCGGATGCGCTCGGACTCCATCCGATAGCGGTTCCCGGCTACGAGGCGGACGATATCCTCGGCACGCTTGCGCGAATGGGCGAGGAGGAGGACTGCGAAGTCTACGTCCTTTCGGGAGACCGCGATACGCTTCAGCTCATTACGAATAAAACAAGCGTCGTTTATTTGACATCAAAGGAAAATATTTTGTACGACGAGGCGAAATTCCTCGAAAATTACGGTACGGAGCCGAAGCGCCTTGTCGATATAAAGGCGCTTATGGGCGATACGTCCGACAATATCCCCGGCGTTCGCGGAATAGGCGAAAAAACAGCCAAAAAGCTCATCTCCGAAAACGGATCGCTCGATGCTGTGTACGCCGATCTCGATTCGCTCGCCGCGACAGCTTCCGTTAAGGAAAAGCTGCGCGCCGGAAGGGAAGCTGCGTATATGTCAGCGGAGCTTGCGACCATTACTCGTTTCGTTCCGCTTGAGGTGAAGCTCGACGAGCTTGACTATACAGGCTACGACGCAGAAAAGCTCGGTGCGCTTTTTTCGGAGCTTGAATTTTATAAGCTTTCCGAGCGCTTCGGACTTAATGCATCGGACAACGGTTCGGTTGATAAATCGGAAAATACTGTGAAAATCGCGGCTGAAGTGCAGTCTGCGAGGAAATTGACGTCGGACGCCTTGACAAACGCCGAAAGCGTTACTGCTTGGCTCGACGGGAATGACATTTATATAGTTACGGACGGCTCGGACGAGATCTACGTTACCGAGGCTTCGTCTGCGGAGGCAAAAGCGATCTTTTCTCGCGCGTCTGTCACGACGCACGGCTCAAAAAAGCTTTATTCAAGGCTTGCGTCGTACGGCGTTACGCCGAAGCTTTCGTTTGATACGGAGCTTGCGGCGTATGTTTTGCGTTCGGGCGAGAGCTCGTATGACATTGAAAGACTTATGCTGACATATCTCGGAGAGGGAAATGCTCCGGTGCGCGGGGAAGAACTTGTCCTCGCTGTCGGAAGGCTTGCCGAAGCGGAGCGTAAGCTTTTGAAAAAAGCGTCGGACGAAGCGCGTGCGCGAGGCATCGCGACGTCGGAGGAGCTTCTCTATGATATCGAGCTTCCGCTTGTGCCGGTGCTTGCCGAAATGGAAGCGGTGGGCTTTCACATCGACACGAACGGCGTTCTCGAATACGCAAAAATGCTCGGCAAAGCGGAACAGACGCTTGCCGAACAGATCTATTTCAGAGCAGGACACGAGTTTAACATAAATTCGCCGAAGCAGCTCGGTGCCGTTCTTTTCGATGAAATGGGACTTCCCGCAGGCAAAAAAACGAAAACGGGCTACTCAACAAACGCCGAAACTCTTGAAAATCTTCGATATTCTTATGAAATCGCGGACGATATACTCAATTACCGTCAGATAGCAAAGCTTCGCGGCACGTACGGCGAAAGCTTGGCGGCAATGGCGGACGAAAACGGATGCATCCATTCGACGTTCAATCAAACCGTTACGGCAACGGGCAGACTTTCGTCAACAGATCCGAATCTGCAAAACATCCCCGTCAGAACGGAGCTCGGACGTGATCTGAGACGCTTTTTCGTGCCGTCGGCGGAGGACAGAGTCCTTGTTGACGCCGATTATTCGCAGATAGAGCTTCGCTTGCTTGCCGCAGTTTCCGACGACGAAACAATGAAGCACGCGTTCATTTCGGGCGCAGATATTCATGCGTCAACAGC
>CAZOMK010000081.1:0-6824 GCA_964580615.1 uncultured Lachnospiraceae bacterium
GAATCGCCATATAAGAACGGCTCTCCGAAGCGTAAGTTCGCAGGCTTCTGCCTCGAAACACAGCATATGCCCGACAGCCCGAACCATCCCGATTTCACCGATACAACTCTTTCTCCCGGTGAAACCTACGATTATACAACCGTATACGAATTTACAGTAGAATAATAATAAAAGGGAACGTGAGAGTGCCGAAAACGGTGCTCTCACGTTCGATGTCTGTAACGTGATTTTGTTGATTGATGAAAAAAAGAGCGGCACGACTGTCGGAGCAGTCCTGCGTAAGCTCGGATTTTCGGGAACGATGATCAAGCGCATGAAAAAACGCGAAAACGGCATAACGGTGAACGGTGTGCACGTTACGGTGCGTTTTTTGTTAAGCACGGGCGACGTCCTCTTTTGCGATGATTCCGATTCGTTCGAAGATGAAAATCCGAATATTGTCCCGTCTGAGCTTCCGCTTGAGATACTGTACGAGGATGATGCCGTTATTGCCGTAAATAAGCCTGCCGGAATGCCCACGCATCCGTCGCACGGACATTACGATGATACGCTCGCAAACGCACTTGCGTTTGAATATAAAAAACGCGGCAAGCCGTTTGTTTTTCGGGCTGTTAACAGGCTCGATTCCGATACGAGCGGTGTCGTTTTGCTTGCGAAATCAATGAGCGCGGCATATACGCTCGCTCAGTCGATCGCGGAAGGACGTATTGCGAAAAAATATCTCGCCGTATTGGACGGCGAAATGAAAAGCGCTGTAGGAGAGCGAGTGCGTATCGAACACAGGATCGCACGTACGCCGGACAGCATAATTAAAAGGGAAGTTACCGACGGCACCTACGGAGATGTTGCCGTTACCGAATATACCTGTCTCGGCAAAGGAAACGGCGTTTCCGTTGTTGCGGCAGCACCCGTCACGGGACGAACGCATCAGCTTAGAGTGTGCTTTTCAAGCTTGGGTAATCCTATCACGGGAGACGATATGTACGGCGGCTCGCTCGATAAAATCAAGCGTCAAGCTCTTCATGCGTATTCGCTTTCCTTTGTTTCTCCGTGCGAAAATAAAGAAATAATTGTAACGGCTCCGCTTGCCGACGATATATGTGCGGTTTTGCAAAAATATGCCAAGGAGGTTTTGACAGATGGATTACGCTGTTAAAAAAATAAAAAAATATGTTCCCATCCCGACCTTCGTGATGCTTCCGCTTACACTGATCGCCTGCGTAATCTATGTTGCGGGAAATCTTTCCCCTGCGTTTTCCGATTTCTTTAACGTACACGTTTCATCTGTTTTTCGCTCGGCGCTCGCTTATCTGACGGGGTGGATACCGTTTTCGCTTTCGGAAACAATCGTGTTGTTTGCTCCGTTTGCGGCAGTTGCACTTATCGTTTGGACGATTCGCAACGTAAAAGAAAACGACGTTAAAACTTGGCGCGCAACAATATCGCTTTTGACTGTCGTTATGTATATTTTCGTCAGCTTCGTCTTTTGCTTCGCGCTTGGATATAAGGGAACAACGCTCGATTCAAAGCTTCAGCTTGAGAGACGAAAGGTTTCCGCCGAGGAGCTTTTTATGACCGCCGAAATGTTGACCGAAACAGTAAACTCCCTTGCCGACGAGGTGAAATTTGCCACGGACGGTCACTCCGTTATGCCGTATTCCTACTCGGAGCTCAACGATAAGCTAACCGACGCGTATGTTTCGCTTGCGGAAAAATATGACTTTGTCCCGAAGCTTCGCTCGAATGTCAAGGAGGTCGCTGTATCGGAGCCTTGGACGTATACGCATATCTCCGGCGTATATACCTTTTTTACGGGAGAAGCAAATATCAATGTGAATTTTCCCGATTACACCGTGCCGTACACGATGGCACACGAGATGTCTCATCAAAGAGGCATAGCCCCCGAAAACGAAGCTAATTTTATGGCTTTCTTGGTTTGCATGGAAAGCGACGACGTCTATATCCGTTACAGCGGAGCGCAAAATTTGCTTGAGTACGTCTCATCGTCGCTCTACAAGGCGGATAAGGAGCTGTATTCGGAGTGGCTTTCTACGCTTAATACGGACGTTAGAAAAGAAATGATCGCGTATAACAAATTCTTCGAAAAATATAAGGATAATGTTGTTGCGGACGTCTCCGGAAGCGTAAACAACGCGTATCTGCAAAGTCAGGGCACAGCGGGAACCCGAAGCTACGGACTCGTAACTGACCTTGCCGTCGCTTATTTTTGCGATCTTGACAGGAGCGAAAAGTAACATTTAACCAAAATGCGGAATATGCTTTAATGTTGAAAAGTAATTTTTATCGGCATTAATGTAATACTTTTGCGCTTACAGCGGTTAATTTTATGTTAATTGCAAACAAAACGTCGATTTATTAAAAAAACTTAAAAATTTGACTTTATTTTTTTCTGATATTCTGTTATAATGTAAAAGTTAAAGAATACAGTTATTGCTTTGTAAATTTGTTTCGTCTGTAAAGACGAGTTTGATTATAAAATCCGTTGGAGGAGACTATATGGAAAAGTTTGTCATAGACGGTGGAAGACCGCTTATTGGCAACGTAAATACGAGCGGAATGAAAAACTCCGCTTTGCCGATCATATATGCAACTATACTCGCGGCAGATAAATGCAGGCTTGAGAATATTCCCGATATCAGCGACGTCGATACTTCCTTTGAAATATTAAGAGGTTTGGGCGCAAAGATAACATACGTTGATAAAACAACTGTTGATATAGATACAACGGATGTTGTCGGATCGACATCGGATCCTAAGCTCGTTTCGAAGCTCAGAGGCTCATATTATCTTTTGGGAGCAGAGCTCGGACGTTACGGTAAGGCTTGCGTCGGCTTTCCGGGCGGCTGTGATTTCGGCGTCAGACCGATAGATTATCATATAAAGGGCTTTGAGGCGCTCGGCGGTGAGGTATCTACAGACGAAAGATACATAAAGATCAACGCCCCTCTCGGAGTAAGAGGCGACAATATTTATTTTGACGGCATTTCTGTCGGCGCCACCATCAATGTTATGATGGCTGCGGTGCTTGCCCGCGGAGTCACAACAATAGATAATGCCGCAAAAGAGCCTCATGTTGTCGATGTTGCAAACTTTCTTAATACCTGCGGCGCGAGAATAAGCGGCGCTGGAACGGATATGATAAAGATACGCGGAGTCGAAAAGCTTCACGGATCAACCTACGCGATCATTCCCGATATGATCGAAGCCGGAACCTTCATGATCGCTGCCGCTGCAACGGGCGGTAAGATCAAGGTGGAAAATGTAATTACAAAGCATCTTGAAGCAATTGCCGCAAAGCTTGAGGAGATCGGCACGGAAATCGAAATGCTTGATGATGCCGTTATAGTTACGGGCGCGAAGGAATACAAGAAAACCTATGTGAAAACAATGCCGTACCCCGGATTTCCGACAGATCTGCATCCGCAGCTCGTTCCGTTGCTTGCTGTTGCAAAGGGAACTTCGAGCGTTAAGGAAACGATTTGGCCCAACAGATTCCGTTATGTTCATGAGCTGAATGCAATGGGCGCAAATATTACGGTAAATGCCAACGTCGCAACGATCGAGGGCGTTGAAAAGCTTCATCCCGCAGAGGTCAAAGCCGTTGACCTGAGAGCAGGCTTTGCAGTGCTTATCGCCGCGCTTATGACAGAGGGCGAAACAAGAGTTTCCGGTGTTCAGTATATTGAACGCGGATATGAGGAGCTTGTTCCCAAGCTTACAAGACTCGGCGCTAATATCAAAAAAATCACGGTGCCCGATGAGGTATCCGCAATAACAAAATAAATTCGGAGGAACTTAAAATGAAAGTTACAAAGGAAACAGTAATCAGCGAAGTGCTTGACATTGATCTTGAAACGTCTCGCTTCTTCTTCGAAATCGGAATGCATTGCCTCGGATGTCCCGCATCGAGCGGCGAAACGATCGAGCAGGCTTGCGCCGTACACGGTACAGATCCCGACGAGCTTGTAAAAAAGATCAACGAATTTCTCGATTCCAAGAAATAACAAAAAAAGGACATCATTTACGGTGTCCTTTTGACTTTACGGATGTATGAATATGAGTTTAAGTAAACGTCTTGCGGCGGCTGTTGCTTATGTCAGAGAAGGCTCCGTTCTTGCGGATGTCGGAACGGATCATGCGTATCTTCCGATATATGCTGTCGAAAACGGACTTGCAAAGCGCGCGATAGCTTCCGATATTAACGACGGTCCCTTGAAAAACGCCGAATCAAACATAAAAAAGCACGGACTTTCCGATAAAATTTCGTGCGTGCTCACTTCAGGCTTCGACGGACTCGATTCCTTCGGGATAACGGATGCAGTTATCGCAGGAATGGGAGGAGAGCTTATTGCCGATATAGTCAATGCGGCGGATTTTATAAAAACAGACGGCTTCCGCCTTATTGTTCAGCCGATGACTATGCTTGATACGGCAAGATCTGCGCTCTTTCGCCTCGGATTTTCGATTTTGAACGAATATGTGCTGAAGGAGGACGGGAAGTTTTATACCGTAATTTCGGCGGAGTACACGGGAATTTCTTCGGAAGAAAACGATGTGTTTACGCTGACCTACGGAGAACCGTCGAAGCGTGATTATGAGAGCGACGAGGTCAGATCCGAATTTTACAGACGTGAAGCGGGAAAATACGAGCGCATCATTGCAGGTAAACGCAGCGCCGGTATTTGCGTCTGCGAAGAAGAAACAATATTAAAAAAACTAACGGAAAGGGCAATGAAAAATGACAAGTCCTAATGTAAACGAGCTTTATCTTTACCTTAACGAAAATATTCCGTCGGCGCTTTCGTGCGATTGGGATAATGACGGACTTATGGTTGCCGCAAACTGTGATCGTAAGGTCAATAAAATTCTTCTCGCACTTGATGTTACAGATAGTGTTGTGAGCGATGCAAAGGAGCGCGGATGCGATACGATAATATCGCATCATCCGCTGATCTTCAAGCCGTTATCGTCGCTTAATACCTCCGATCCTGTTGCAAAAACAGCAATTGCGTGCGTTGCCGACGATATTGCCGTTATGTCATTCCATACGCGCTTGGACGCGCTTGTCGGCGGTGTAAACGATGTTCTCGCCGAGCTTATCGGAGTAATGGATACTTCGGAATTCGGCCCCCACGGCGAAGAAATCGGCAGAATAGGCGTTCTGGAACACGAAACAACTCCGAAGCAGCTTGCGTTGCAGATCAAAAAAATTCTCGGAGCGGATTCCGTGCGCCTGACCGACGCAAGCAGACCCGTGAAAAAAGTCGCTCTGCTCGGCGGTGGCGGCAAGAATTACGTGATCCCCGCAAAGCTTGCGGGAGCGGATGCTTTCGTTACGGGTGAGATCAATTACAATACCGCCGTGACAGCGCGAGACTGCGGGATCAGCGTCATAGAAGCGGGACATTATTTTACGGAAGCTCCCGTGCTGGGCTTTATAAAGGAGCTCGTAAAACGCGAATTTCCGAGCGTTCTGTTCGAGTTTGCCGTCAGCAATCCGACAGTTGCATTATAAAATCAAAAACGAGATTACCGTTCGGCAATCTCGTTTTTTGTTTAATTTTCTTTTTCAACGTTTTTTTTGTGTATGTAAACGAACAATATCAAGAAAAGATAAGCGAATATGTACACAAGCACACTCGAAAGAATTATTTCGGCGTAGGCGGACAGGATCGACAGTACATCTGCGCCGGACATATCGAATCCGTATTCTATGATACCGGTTATGTTTGAGTAGATCTCGAACAAAATATAGGGTAGTATGCGAATAATGAATACCGCTGTCAGTATGCGTGACGACGGATTTGTTTTCGAAATAAACGGTATCGGCAATAAGCTCGTCTCTGTCGAGCTTGACATGATCCGCTCCGCGAAAAATGCTGTAAGCGCATAAAATGCGGCGCGTGCAACGATGTTCAGTACAAGATAGATCGCCGTGAAAATCTCGTAGCCGTCAATGCTTCCGACGGCAAAGTCAACGACGAATGCTATTCCGTAATCAAAAAACAATATGAGCAAAACGGCAATGTAGGCAAGATTGCGGCATTTTTTGTTTCCGAGTCGGACAAAAGCCGTTACAAAAGCGATTCCGGATGCATAAACGGAAAGCTCAAGCACGTCACGAACGATTTGCAGTATTGTCGAAAGCAGCTCATACGAATAAATGGAGCTCATTTCGAGGATCATGGCAAAGATCGAGGTTGCTCTGTACAGCAACGTGAGCAGTAAGATCGAAACCGTTCCTATAATAAATATTTTCTTAGAGCTTTTGGTGTTTGCGGGCATGGTGTTCTCCTGTCTTTTGTCAAAGGCTTTTATAATTTTATCACATAATTGCGAAAAAATAAAGATATATTGTAAATTCTCATTAATATATTACTTTACGGACGCATATAAATTAAGGGTAAAAATCGGAGGTGTGTATGTCAGAGGAAATAAAGAACATAATGCCCGTCGCAAATAACGTAACATACGGTACCGTTTGCGATTTTCTTGAGGTTTTCGGTAAAAGATATCCGTTTATCGACATTTTCGAAATAGGCAAAAGCATTCGCGGAAGGAGCATTTTCTGCATACGGCTTGGCAGATATGACGCATCCGCAAGCGTTGTCTATGTGGGAGCGCATCACGGAGCCGAATCCTTAACGTCGGGGCTACTGCTCAGATACATAAACGAATTCTGCGAATATAAACGCGATTCAAGACGGATATACGGTTATTCGATACCGTTTGTTTTTTGTGAAAGATGCGTATACGTCATTCCGATGCTTAATCCGGACGGCGTAGAGAACGCTGTGTACGGT
>CAZOMK010000082.1:0-6810 GCA_964580615.1 uncultured Lachnospiraceae bacterium
CCACATAGCCTTCGCCCAGCCGGTGTCGGAAATAGTCAGATGAAGCCCCGCCGGATCGACGCAATGCCAATATTTCGCCGTTGGATAGTGTGCAAGCGGATATGTATGACTGTGTATTGCAATCTTGGGATATCCCGTTGTGCCTGAGGTGAAGTACATCAAAAGCGGGGCGCTTCCGCCGACGGGAACACGTTCGAATCGGCTCGAATACATCGAAATTTCAGCGTCGAAATCTCTCCAGCCGTCGCGTTTTCCGCCCACTATCAGCTTATTTTTGAGCGTAGGAGAAGTCGGGAGCGCAGCTTCTATTTCCTCCGGCACGCCGTCGTCCGGCGTTGATATGACAGCGGAAATGCCTGCGGCATTGAAGCGATAGTCAAAATCCTTTTTCAAAAGCTGATTTGTCGCGGGGATCGCGATCGCGCCGAGCTTATTCAAGCCGAGCATTGCGATCCAGAATTGATAATGCCTTTTCAAAACGAGCATTACCCTGTCGCCGCGCGATATTCCGACAGATCTGAAATAATTTGCGGCTCGATTGGATTCGCGGCTTATATCCTTGAACGTAAATCTGCGTTCGTTTTTGTGCTTGTCGAGATGAAGCATCGCAAGCTTATTCGGTGCAAGACGTGAAAGCTCATCAAGTATATCGTAAGCAAAATTGAAATTTTCCTCGTTATGGAAGCGGATGCTCGAAAAGATTCCGTCTGCATCTGTTTCCGTAGTAACGAATTTATCCGCAACGCCCAGCGTCGTGCCGTTTTTCTCGCGGTTCGGCGTTTGCTTTTCGTAATCATCCGAAGACTTATGCGAAATGACAGACATCGTATGGGAATCAATATATTTGCCAGTTGCGTCGCCGTTAATAACTATCGCGTAAAATTCGCAGTCTGCGCCTCCCGTAGCGATCATGCCGTGAGGAGTTGAGCTGTCGTAATAAAGCACGTCGCCCGCGCACGCTATCTCGACGTGATCACCCACCTGCATTTTTAGATAGCCGCTCTTGATTATATCGACCTCTTGACCGTTATGATAATTAAGGTGGATCGGCTTGTTTTGTTCGTCCTCCTTATAATAAGCGGTTACAAGGAACGGCTCGACCTTTTTATTTTTGAAAAGCGGTGCAAGATGCGTATATTCGAAATCACTGCTTTGGGAGGTTTTCAGTCCCTTTCCTGCGCGGGTAATCGTAAAGGACGAAAGCGTCGGGCTGTTACCTTCGAGAATGTCGGTAACCTCCACTCCGAGATGCTTCGCGCAATTATACATGAACGCGATGCTCATATCAACATCGCCGGACTCATATTTAAGATAATCCTCGTGGGAGATTTCGGTAGCCTTCGCCATTTCCTCAGTTGAAATATCGAGGATCTCGCGCAGCGCACGTATACGCTCGGCAATTTCTTTAACATGATAGTTCATCGTGTGCCTCCAATTAAGCAAAAAATAAAAAATTCCGTCTCAAGCTATAGCTTGAGACGGAATTGATCCGCGGTACCACTCAAATTGCGCTTTCGCGCCACTCAGACTCGTTTTTAAGTCTTTAGCCTTAACGCGGCATACGTGCACACTTACTGTTATTCTGTGTGCCGGCTCGGGAGTGACATCAATCGGGCTACTCACCACGTGCTTCTCACCAACCGCACGCTCTCTTTACGGCTTTCCAACCGATCAAACTCTCCGTCTGTGCCTTTTAATTAAGCTTATCACAATAATTCGCGTATGTCAATCAAAATTTTACGTCAATTTGAATTTTTTTTGCGCTTTGCCGTCAAAGCAGCATAACTCCGCGACGCTTACATTCGTTTTTGACATCCTCCGGCCAATATGAGGACTGCACCTCTCCGATGTGCGCTTTTCTCAGGAAAAACATACACATTCTGCTCTGTCCGATGCCGCCGCCGATCGTATACGGCAGCTCTCCCGCCATCAGTGCGCGATGGAACGGCAGTGCAAGTCTTTCCTCGCAGCCCTTCACTTTAAGCTGACGCACAAGTGCAGCCTCATCGACTCTGATGCCCATGCTCGAAAGCTCAAGCGCGATATCAAGCACGGGATAGTACACGAGAATATCGCCGTTAAGCGTCCAATCGTCATAGTCGGGGGCGCGACCGTCGTGAGGCTTGCCGTCCGCAAGGTCATCACCGATGCCGATAACAAACACAGCGCCGTGCTCGCGCACAGCGGCATATTCCCTCTCCTTAGGCGTTTTATCGGGATATTTTTCCGCAAGCTCCGCCGACGTCACGAAGGTGATCTCCTCCGGCAGAAGTCTGTCTATAAATTCATAATCGTCAACTATATAGTTTTCCGTATGTCTCAAAGAACGGTATATTCTGCGGACGAATCTCTCAAGAGTCTCTCTTGTGCGTTCTTCTTTTTTTATTATCCGCTCCCAGTCCCACTGATCGACGAAAACCGAATGGATATTATCCGTTTCCTCATCGCGACGGATCGCGTTCATGTCTGTATAAAGTCCCTCTCCTACTGAAAATCCGTAATCCGCAAGAGCGCGGCGCTTCCATTTTGCAAGCGAATGAACTATTTCAAGCTCATCCCCGTTCGGCAGATCAAACGAAACGGGACGCTCGTAGCCGTTCAGTGTATCGTTCAGTCCGCTTTTTGCATCAACGAAAACAGGCGCGGACACACGGGTAAGATTAAGCTGTATCGCAAGATCCCGTTCAAAAAAATCCTTGACTTTTTTTATTGCCACCTGAGTCTGACGGTTATTGAGGATCGAGCGGTAGCCGTCGGGAATATAAAGGCTCATAATTCTTTACCCTCCGCATTCAATAATGATATATTTTATCATTACATCCTGCCGTTTGTCAACGGATTTGCGATTTTTGGTGTATATTTATTCAAATTTCAGTCAATATTCAATCATAAGAACGAATTTGAGGTTAATTGACATGAAAAAAACTCTGTATTTTTGCGTTTGTATGCTCATTTTGGTATGCGTTGTTTCGTTTTTGCCGTCGTGCGAGGACTTTGCCGTCTACGATGAGGTCATCCGACTTCACATACTTGCAAATTCAAACAGCGAATCGGATCAAGCACTCAAACTTTTTGTCAGGGACAGGATCCTTTCCGAAATCGGTCAAATAGTTGACAGCGCGAAAACAAAAGATGAAGCGGAAGCCGCCATCGCGTCGTCGCTCGGCGCAATATCGGATATCGCCGCTTCGGCAGTGACGGAATACGGTGCCGACGCTCCCGTATCAGTCACGCTTTCCGAGGAAAAATACCCTCGAAAAAGCTACGGTGCAGTCGTTTTACCGTCCGGCACTTACACATCGCTTAGAGTAATGATCGGTGAGGCGGAGGGGGCAAACTGGTGGTGCGTGCTTTTCCCGGACATTTGCACGTCCCCGGCGCTGAAACGATCGGACGGGAATGACACCGCAGCCGAAATCGAAATATCCGACACTGAGGAAAAATTTGTCGAGGCGGGCTTCACCCCGTCGCAGTACAAGCTCATAACGGACACAAAAAGCACTCGTTGCGTAATAAAATTCCGCATAGTTGAGATTTTCAACGCATTTTTCGGTAAATAACACCGCAAAATGTGCATAAAAAAGGGCCGCACACATTTCGCAAGCGGATCGCGAACAGTGGCGGTCATTTTGTATTTGATTTTCAACATCAGGTATCGAAGGCAAAATAATAAAACTTGTTTGTATCCCTGTCATAAACAGCTAACGAAAAGTTGAATGAGTTTCTTGAGAACAGCTCCGAGTCGTCGCTTCTGTCCGTGCTTTCCGAATGTCTGTCACAAAAATAATAGCAGCCGTTATCCACCTGCGGTATTTTCGCTTCTTCCGATAAATTGTAGCCGTAGAGCTCGCCGTCTTTTTCTCCGCCGTACATGACAAGAGCGAGATTTTCGGACAGCGGAAGCTCGTTCCAGCCGCTCACGTTTTCCAACGCTTTTTCCTTATCGGCGGAGCAATCCATTATTAAATAGTGCATTCCGTCTCCGAAAAAGCCGCCATGGTCGTCAGCTTCTTCTTCAACGATAAAATCATCTTTGCTGAAGCCGAAATAATCTTCCGAAAAATCTACTTGCTCAAAGCAAGCTGTCAAGCTCACAATGATCGTCAAGCATATAATGAGTTCTGATATTTTTTTCATGTTCATGCACCACTCGGTTTATTTATTTTCGTCGCTTGTCTCTGCAAGTCTTAAGTACTTCATATATAGCGTTCCGTCGTCGCGCTTCATTATCATTGACTTATAGTCCACGGACTCTCCGTTTTGAGAGAGCGTTATATCCGCGCGGTAGGTATGCGACGTCTCAACACAGCCCGTCACTGTTACAACAACGTTTGAGTCCGCGGGCTGACCTGTCGTTGTATACGCATTAACCTTTGACAAAAACGTAAATCTCGCGCTGGACGAATGCTGAACGCTTGAATCGCCTCCGAAATAGCGATAAACATAGCTTTCGAAATCTCCTTTTGGGATCAGCGTCGTTATATGATACTGCGGGTACGCCGTTTCCGCCGCCTTCAACAGCTCCGCATTTCCGCTGTACGCGGAATAGCTTGATTTGAGCATATAATTCAGTATTGCGTCAATATTTCCGGCGGCGGCTTCCCTTGTCGTTTCAAAGGTCGATATATGCGCGCTGTCGTAGATCAGTATCGAAACGATACCGCGGATCTTTTCGTACACCTCATCGCCGTCGTCCAAAAAACGCACGGCGGCTTCGTTCTCGTAATCATTCATATCGAAGCCGAGCATTGTCATAATATCGTTATACAGCGTACCATCCTCTCCTGAGCACGCGGTCAACGAAAGCGCAACGGCAAAAACAACGAAAAGTGCCGTAAAACGCAATTTATTTATCATATTTTTCCTCCGTTCGGGAAAGAAATTTTTCAACTGTCGCCGAAACATCGGCATACATATAAAGCGAGCCGAAAATAAGCAGAGGTCTGTGCTCCTCGGAAGCGGCGGTGACGGCGTCGCAAACGCCCTGCTCGACCGAAGCTGCCGCAAAAGCGCAAACTCCGCGCTCGGAATAAACATCCGCATAGCTTTGCGCGTCGAGCGCACGCGGGACGTTCGGCTTTACAGTATAAACGCGGTAAGCGTATTCGGAAGCGATGTCCGCCACCTCTTTATAATTTTTATCCACCATGATTCCGGTAAGAAGTATCGGCTTTCGGGAAAAGCAAAGCCTTGCGCTTTTGAAGGTGACCCGCACTCCGTCCGGATTATGTCCTCCGTCGTAGATTATGACGGGATCCACGCTCAAAAGCTCAAATCGCGCGTGCCATTTTGTTTTTTCGAGTCCGATGCGAAGCGCGCTGTCGCTTATTTGCCATCCCTCGGCGCGAAGTATTTCGACAGCCGAAATGACTGCGGCGGCATTTCTCGGCTGATATTCGCCGGCAAGCGAAATGCAATAATCATTATTTCCGTTAAAGTCAAACGTACTGCCGTGAATATCCGCATTTTTTACGCAAAGCGTCGAATAATCAACGGCAAAGCAGCGCGACAAGCGCTTTTTCGCTTCTTCGGCGACTGTTTTTGCCGCGACTTCATCCGTTCCCGAAAAGAGCACAGGCGTTCCGTTTTTTATGATGCCAGATTTTTCGCGTGCGATAGCCTCGACCGTTGAGCCGAGGAAGGCGGTATGATCGAGCGAGATCTCAGTTATAACGGACAGCACGGGAGTTTTGATTATATTTGTCGAATCAAGTCTGCCGCCCATACCGACCTCAAGCACGACGATATCGCATTTTTTTCGCTTGAAATATTCGAATGCGATCGCGGTGATCAATTCGAATTCCGTCGGTGAATCCGTCATTTTATCCGCATGAGGCTTGACGAATTCCGTCACCTCCGCAAGCTCGTCATCGGATATATTTTTTCCGTTGACGCGGAAGCGTTCGTTAAATTCCTTTACAAACGGTGACGTAAAAAGTCCGACGGTATACCCCGCCTCCGTCAAAACGGACGAAAGCATACTGCAAAAAGAGCCCTTTCCGTTTGTTCCCGCAATATGCACGAACGAAAGGCTGTCCTGCGGATTTCCGATGCTTTCGCAAAGCTCCGTTATGCGTGAAAGTCCGGGCACACTGCCCTTCCATGTAACTGAATGTATGTATTGTACTGCTTCGGTATATGTCATTTTGATGCCATCCCAGTTATTAATTTATTTATATCGCGGTTTTTCCAAAGCAAGCGTATAACAGTGACCTCGATAAAGCAAGCGACGGCACTGAAAAGCAAGGCGATCGGCACACCGAACCAAGGCATTGAAAAATACACGATCTTCGCTATTGATTTTATCGTTACCTGACCGATAAGATGAGCCGAAGCCGCAGCTACGGCAAACTGCTTTGTCGAATGCTCCTTGATGATGAAGCGCGCGACGACACCCGAAGCAGCGCCGACCGATGCCGCGCCAAGACTGATAATGGGGTTCACTGCCGGATTTGTCGAGATCAGGCAACTTACGGCGTCGGACGCAAGCCCGACAAGCACGCCCGCCGTCGGCCCGAAAAAAATTCCGGCAAATATAACGCCGAGATTTTCAAGCGTAAATCTGTACCACAGTCCGAAAGTAAACAGATTCTTGCAAATGATGCCGAGCACCACGGACACAGCCGTAAGCATGGCAAGCACCGCTGTTTTCGATGCTCTTGATTTTGTGCGATTTTGTTTTTGCATTATAATACCTCCAAATGCAATAATTTCGTCATTGCAGTCGGAGATATTAAAAAGTCTCTTTATGCAACAGCGGGATGCGACGTGCACACCGCGAAAAATTCTTCGTCCGTCGGACAACTCCCC
>CAZOMK010000083.1:0-6807 GCA_964580615.1 uncultured Lachnospiraceae bacterium
GAATTAAAGCAAAAGATCGTTTATCTTTCCGACGAGCAGTATTTTGCGCCCGCTTCGAGCCTTGATGACATGAGGAGTCTTTATAAAAGCGTATACAACACCTTCGACGATGAACGATACGTCAAAATGACGGAGCTGTTCGGACTTGACAGATCCCGCAAGATAAGCACATTTTCAAAAGGTATGCAAAAGCAGTCTGCTCTGCTTCTCGGTATGTCGCTTCGTCCTGAATATCTGCTTTGCGACGAGACCTTTGACGGAATCGACCCCGTTATGCGTCAGCTTGTCAGACGCATGATAGCGGAGGACGTTGCGGATAACGGAATAACAGCCGTTATTTCGACTCACAATCTGCGTGAGCTTGAGGATATATGCGATCATATTTGTCTTTTGCATAAAGGAAAACTCATTTTGGAACGCGATTTGGACAACATGAAGGTCTCGATACATAAGGTACAGTTTGCATTGAACGCAGATGACACAGATTTTTCAGGATTGGATATAATCTCGCATGAAAAACGCGGCAGACTGCATTCAATTATATGCAGAGGCGAAGCCAAGGAGATCGAAAACAGGATCATGTCATACTGTCCGATCTATTATGATATGCTTCCGCTCACACTCGAAGAAATATTCATTTCGGAAATGGAGGATATAGGCTATGACAGCAAAAAGGTTATCTCATAAATCAAATATAGTTACGGCGCGTTATATCGGCTACAAGCTCAAGCATTCGTGGACTGTAATGCTGATTTGCTTTATCACGCTGTTTTTCATCATAAACGTTTCGTTTTTGCTATCATCGGAAGATCTGATGCTTGCGAAAGATCGTGATATTCTGTTCGGAACGAGCACCTTTGTCGATAAAACGGAGAATTTTTTCACAGGCGATACAGTCGCGCTCATTTTGGTCGGATCCTGCCTTGCGGTGGTGGTCGGCTGTCATTCCCTTTCCTACATGAATAACAAGGTTGCGGCGGGATTTTTCCATTCGCTTCCCGAAAAAAGATCGGGACATTTTATCGCATCGCTTGTAACGGCGACAGCGGACTTTATAATTCCCTTTGTTGCAAACGTACTCATTCTTACGATAATAACAGCCGCAAAAGGACTGCTTTACAAGTTTGTCGGCGTTTTGATCTTGAAAATGCTGTTTGTTGTCATTTTCTCGTATCTCAGCATTCTCGCCGTGTGCTACGTTGCCGGTATGCTGACAGGCACAACAGCCATTCATGGGATTTTCACGCTTTACTTGATCTTTATATTGCCCGCGCTGGAGTTTTTCTATCTTAATTGGATCAAAACCGATTTTCTTCGCGTTGGAGCGTGGAATATACTTTTGAATAACGGGATAATTCTGTCTCCCGCGTTCAGGATCTTCGGTGTATGCAATCTGCTCTTTTCCGAAAGTTCGACCTACGCTGTCGCATCGCTTGTGATCGAGCTGATCATGATCCCCGCGGAGCTGATCTTAGCATTTGTGCTCTACAAAAAGCGTCGGATCGAATCATCCGGAACACCTATCATTTATCGCAGGCTTTCCGATATCGTAAAGTATTCCGCGATAATCTTGATGTCGTTGATAGGAGCGCTGTTCTTCCGCTCGATCGGAAACGGGATGTCCTGGCTCATATTCGGCTTCTGCTCCGGTGCCGTCATCACTTTTATGATCATGAACACCGTTTTGAACAGAACCTCGAAATTGATGTTCAAGGGCTTGAAGGGACTCGGTGTATGCGTCGCTTTGGCGGCAGCTTCGATTGCAGTGGCGCAAACGGGATTTTTCGGTACGCTTGATTATATTGTTCCGAAGGCGGAAAAGATCTACATAACGATAGCCGGAAACGAATACAACCTCACCGACGAGGATAAGATCGAAGAATTCCGCGATATCATGAAGAAATTTAACGCAGCTCTCAAAAACGACCGCGATTCCGTGATCTTCGATCGAAACAATTCAAATAACTCTCGACTTGATATTGTTACCGATCCGAAGGCAGGTTCTGCCGAAGTGTACGAAAAAGATGAATGGGAGCTTGCCCAATCCGTTCGCTGTCAAAATTTTTCGGTCAGTTATATGGATCGTTTCGATAAAACGATAACATACATATACAATAACGTCTACGGCAATGCTCTTGCGGATATAATCAAATGCCTGACGGAAAGCTCTGTAAGCAGTGTTCCAGACAAAGAAGATATCGGCAATATATATGCATACATCAACCTTGCTGTTCCGAAAAATGCTCTGCTTGAGATCGTCGAATCAAACGTTGAATTAACCGAGGAGATGGCGTTTATAGGCGGCAGCTTTACAGTATCCGAAGCGGAATACTGCGTTGTCAATATAGAGTTTTCATTTGAAGCAGACTTTCTCCCGAAAGAATATCAAGATGCAATCAGAGAACAAAGCATTAACCTTTGCAAATTCGCACAAGAAAACAGCTTCAATCCCGAAAACAAGCAGTCCATCGGCAATATTTACGTCAGTAATGATCGCTACGACTCAAAGAATCACTTCAGCGTAAAAGCCCCGATCTATTTGGATGATACGAAAATACTAAAGAATTTGCTTTTGGATTTGATTTTCGAAAATGAAATTTTCGAAAACGTTGGGGTAAGTGTGCAAATCGGGGGTCAAAATGCAAACTTTGATGAATCCAAGCTTGCTTATTACTTGTTTGATTGCTATTCCGACGATTACATCAGTCAAATGTCACAAGCTGTAGATTACATACTGCTTTACGACAATACAACAGGCAAAACTCAAAGAATTATCGGAAAGGATAAGATTGAGGAGCTTATGAACGATGCCGCACAGATATTGGAGGAAGGTTTGCTTTCGCCTTTCACTCAAACAGACAACAGATATGTTATGCGTATCGTCACAAATGAGGAGTACGACGACGGATTTATAACGTATTTGCTGAAAAAATAACATATTAATAACAAATCGGAATAAAGCGTCTTTCCAAAGCTAAAACTATGAGAAATGCTATTGGGAGGGCGCTTTGTTTTGCTTCAAATAACAAATGACTACCGAAAAACAGCGGAATCATTCGAAAAAACTCTGCGTATCGGGGAAAATTTTGATGTAATAAGCAGGAAGCTTTCGGTAAATTCAAGTCAAGCGACGCTTTACTTCATTGACGGACTTGTCAAGGGCGGAGATTTTCAAAAGCTCTTGATATATCTTGTCGAGCTTACCGATTTCGGGGACGGCAAGGACGGTGCGGCGGAGCGTTTCAAAGCGTCAAAGCTGCCGGACGTTGAGGTTGACGTAACGAACGACTCGAAAACGGTGCTCACTTCCCTTCTCGGCGGCTGTGTTGTAATGATCTCGGACGGATTCGACGGAAATGCGATAATAATCGATCTGCGTACTTATCCGTCAAGAGACACACAGGACCCCGAAAACGACAGAGTCATGCGTGGTGCGCGTGACGGCTTTGTCGAGACGCTTATGTTCAACACGGCGCTCATACGTCGGCGAATCAGAGATGTGAATCTGACGATGAAATACTGCACGGTAGGTTCAAGATCACGCACCGACGTCGTTATAGCTTATATTGAAGGCGTTGCGGACGACAAATACGTAAAAAAGCTTATTTCGTCAATTGAAGCGATCGAGACGGATGCGCTTCCGTTGGGGCATCAATCGTTGATAGAGGCGTTGGTGAAAAAGCAATGGTACAATCCTTTTCCGAAAGTCCGCATGACGGAGCGTCCGGACGCGGCATCCGCTCACATTCTTGAGGGCGGGATCGCGGTTTTGTGTGACACATCGCCGGAGGCGCTTCTTTTGCCTACGTCGGTATTTGACTTTTTGCAGGAGACAAACGATTTTTATTTCCCGCCCGTAACAGGCTCGTATCTGAGAGTCATGCGAACTCTCATTTTTGTTTCAACTATATTTATCACCCCCGTGTGGTATCTTGCGATGATGTATTCGGAGCGGTTGCCAGCGTCATTATCGTTTCTGATTCCGACACAAACGGGAGAACTTCCCGTCATCGTGCAGCTCTTTCTTACAGAGCTTGCGCTCGACGCATTAAAGCTTGCGTCCCTTACGACGCCGTCCACCATGTCCAATTCACTTTCGATAATAGGCGGACTTTTGCTCGGTGATTTTGCAGTGCAGGCGGGCTGGGTCATACCGGAGGTGATATTTTACATGGCATTCACCTCAATCGCGAATTTCACTCAGTCGAATTACGAGCTCGGCTACGCGTTCAAATATTTCCGTATGTTGATCCTTTTGCTGACGGCAATTTTCGGCATTTTGGGCTTCGTCATCGGCACGGCGGTCGTCATTGTGCTTGTTTGTATGCTCAAAGGGATCTGCGGTGAAAGCTATCTGTATCCGCTTGTCCCGTACAACGGAAAGGCTCTGAAACGCCTTTTACTGAGAATGAAAAAGCAGTAGATTCAGAATAAAAAAACCGCAGACGCACGTTTTTTCATGCATCTGCGGTGATTTTTATTTTCTTTTCGGATCTCTGTCTTTTCTTTTGAAAAACTGATAATAATAGCACGGGATCATGCCGTTATACAGCTTTTTGACCTTATCGGGGCGCGCGCCGTAAAAACGAGAAAACTGCTCATGCGACGTTATAATATATATCTGCCATGAATCGAGCGTTTGGAAATGCTCGCCCATTTTACGGTAAAGCTCCTCCGCCTCCGATGCCGTCATCATTCTTTCGCCGTACGGCGGATTGCAAACGACTGTTCCGCGTCTGCCGTTTGTCTGTATCTCAAGTGCGTTACGGCGGAACACCTTTATATTGTCGGCAACGCCCGCGCGGAATGCATTCGCCTTTGTTAATTCAACGGCGTTTTCGTCAATATCCGATGCATAGACCTCAAACGAGGTTTTTACGATCTTGTCGTTTGCTTCGTCACGCGCGTCGTGCCAAACCTTTCTTTCGATAAAGGGAAATCTTTCGGCGGCAAATCGTCTCTTTAATCCGGGCGCTCTGTTTTGCATACGCATAGCCGCCTCGATTGCTATTGTTCCGGAGCCGCACATCGGATCCCAAAAAAGGACGTCCTCACGCGGACGCGAAATATTAACAAGCTCTGCCGCAAGAGTCTCGCGAAGCGGAGCGTCGTTTGATTCGGGACGGTATCCGCGCTTATGAAGCGTTGCTCCCGATGTGTCTATCATAAGGTCGGCTTTGTTTTTGAATATGAAAAATTCGACCTGATAAAGAGTACCCGTTTCGGGAAGAACAGTAACGTGATGCGCGTACATAAGCCTGTCCGCGATCGCTTTATTTATGATTTTTTGACAGTCCGGCACCGAAAAAAGCGTACTTTTTATGCTGTGACCTTTAACGGGAAAACGATCGTTTTTTCCGATAAATCGTTCCCACGCAAGCGATTTTGTTCCGTCGAAAAGATCAGTAAAGGTATATGCCGAAAACGATCCCAAATGAAAAAGGACTCTTTCGGCGTATCTTGAATTGATGTTGACCCTTGCGACTGCTGTTTCGTCTCCCTCGAAATAAACTCTGCCGTCTATTGTTTCGGTGCGCTTATAGCCGAGCGCGTCGATCTCGGCGCCGAGCGAATGCTCAAGTCCGAAAAGGCAGGTTGCAGCGTATTTATATCTCATAAAACCTCTTGTACAAAAAAATATGCGGGATAAACCCGCATATCAGTATACTATATTTTTCACTTTATTTCAATCGTTAAAACACAAATTGTTGATTTCGTCTGTCACAAGCGCTATAATTAAATACGGAGCTTACTTGCCGGACAGTCCGAGAATGAAGCCGTTTACATCAGATGAGCAAATATCCCCTGCGACGATCCTGTTTTTATAAATGAGCAGATTTGCATAGACGGTGCCTTCGTAATCGGGATAATTCGTTACGCGATATGTATATCTTGTCATATCGCGATTCTTGTATTTCGAAAGATCAAATCCCTGCGATTTTTGAAGCGCGTTGTAGCTTTCCATCACTCGATCGAATTCCGCCGGTATCGTTACCTTTGCTTCGTCAACAGCGGTTTCTTCGACCTCCCAGCCGTAGCTTTTCAAAAGCGCGACACGTTCATCGTTTGTCTTTACTTTTTCGAAATTAAACGAAAGCACATCCTCGACTTTCTCGTTTTTATCAACGATCGTGTTGTTGACGTTTTCCTCTGCTTTTATGTCCTTCGGGATCAATGTGATCAGCAATACGAGCGTAAGCACTGCGATCCCGATTATACCGAAAAATTTGACGGTATTTCCGTGCACGGCACACACAAACATATTTTTCCCCCTCGATGTGGTTTCTTACTGTTCAATTTTATTGGCGGTGGGCCTGATATATGACTGTAAAAGGTTAAAATTTCTTTATAACGGAGAATTTTATGAAAGATTATCGAAGCATTACCGAAAAATGCAGTTGCGGAGGCGCGCATAAGCTTTTAACGGAGCTTATCGTTTCCGAGCTTGGAGCAACTCAAAGGCTTATTGAATACGCGTCCGCGTGTTCGTCCGACCCGTCACAAATTTTGATAATTTGCGATAAAAACACAAAAAAATACGCGCTTCCGATCAAGGCTTCGTTAGGCTGCGAGCTGTATACCTTCCCCAAAAACGCTCATGCCAACGAAATTTTTACAGCCGATCTCGGCGCTTATATTGATGATTTGCCGTTTTCGCCGACGCTTATGATCGCCTGCGGCTCCGGTTCGGTTCATGATATTACACGTTTTTGCGCGTATAAAGCAAAAATTCCATTCGTCTCGTACCCGACTGCCGCAAGTGTTGACGGATTTGTCTCGGCTGTCGCCGCAATGACGATGTACGGT
>CAZOMK010000084.1:0-6636 GCA_964580615.1 uncultured Lachnospiraceae bacterium
GAGATGCCGAAACCCCTTGATTTTACTGGTTTTTTTAGTCCAGAGGCTTCATTGTCGGGAACAAGAGGACGTCGCGGATCGAGGGGCTGTCCGTCAGAAGCATTACAAGACGGTCAACACCGAAGCCGAGACCGCCTGTGGGCGGCATACCGTACTCAAGTGCGTTAATGAAGTCATAATCGACCTGCGCGGGGCAGTTCGGATCAAGTCTCTTGCGATCTGCGACCTGACGTTCAAATCTTTCGCGCTGATCTATCGGGTCGTTCAGCTCGGAGAACGCGTTACCGAACTCGGTTGCGTTGATGAAATACTCAAAGCGCTCGGTAAATGCGGGGTCATCCGGCTTTCTCTTTGCAAGCGGACTGTTTTCGACGGGATAATCGTAAATAAACGTAGGCTGGATAAGATTTTCTTCGACAAACGCATCGAAGAACTCTGCCAAGATCGCGCCCTTGCTCGGAATTTCGGGTAGCTCGACGTGATGCTCCTTGGCTACGCGAACAGCTTCCTCGTCGGATGTGATTTCGGCAAAATCGACTCCCGAATACTTTTTGACAGCCTCGATCATCGTCATGCGTTCCCAATGCGAGAGATCGATTTCCTTTCCCTGATATGTGATCTGAAGCGTGCCGCAGACGTTCATCGCGACGGTTTTCATCATTTCTTCGACAAGATCCATCATGCCGCGGAAATCCGTATACGCCTGATAAAGCTCGATCGTGGTAAACTCAGGGTTATGAGTCGGGTCCATACCCTCGTTACGGAAAATTCTGCCGACCTCGTACACGCGATCCATGCCGCCAACGATCAGACGCTTCAAGTAAAGCTCTGTTTCGATGCGGAGAACCATGTCCAGGTTCAGGGTGTTATGATGTGTATAGAACGGACGCGCCGCTGCTCCGATCTCGAAGGGGGTCAGAATGGGAGTATCGACCTCAAGGAAGCCCTTATCGTCAAGGAAATGACGAAGCTCGCGCAAAATCTTACTGCGCTTAACAAAGGTATCTTTAACGTCGGGATTTACTATAAGGTCAACATAACGCTGACGGTAACGAAGATCTGTATTTGTGAGTCCGTGGAACTTTTCGGGAAGCACCTGAAGGCTCTTTGAGAGAAGCGTGAGCGAATCGGCGTGTATGGAAATTTCGCCTGTTTTGGTCTTGAAAACAGTTCCCTTAATGCCGACGATATCGCCGATATCGAGCTTCTTGAACGCCTTATATTCAACCTCGCCCACGGAATCGCGTGCGACGTACGACTGAATGGTACCGCTGAAATCCTGTACATTGCAGAAGGAGGCTTTGCCCATGATTCTCTTGGACATAAGTCTGCCCGCAACGGAAACGCTCTGTCCCTCAAGCGCGTCAAAGTCTGCCTTGATCTCTGTTGCGTGATGTGTCTGATCGTACTTGGTGATAACGTAGGGATCGTTTCCCTCCTGACGGAGAGCGGCGAGCTTTTCGCGGCGAATTCTCAGTATATCGGAAAGCTCCGCTTCTGTTTTGATATTTTCGTTTTCGTTCATATTCGTATCCAATCCGCCTTACGGCATAGTTTTACTTCTTTGATCTTGCGACCTCAAGCACTCTGAGCTTAATGACCGAGCCTGTGGGAGTATGAGCCTCCGCTATATCACCGACCTTTTTGCCGACAAGCGCGGAGCCGATGGGTGAGCTTTCGGAGATAAGTCCCATAAGGGCGTTTGTTTCATTTGTACCGACGATGTTATACTCAAGCTCTTCTTCGTATGTTTCGTCGTAAACCTTTACGTATGAGCCGATGCTGACGACGTTGGAATCGAACTCCGTTTCCTTAACAACGACAGCGTTCTTGATGAGCTCGTCAAGCTCGCTGATTCTGCCCTCAACCTTTGCCTGTTCGTCCTTTGCCTCGTCGTATTCGCTGTTTTCCGAGAGGTCGCCGTATGAGCGGGCGATAGCGAGCGCTTCCTTTACCTGACCGCGGCGAACATTTTTAAGATATTCGTATTCCTCAACGATGGCGCGGTAGCCTTCTTCCGTATACTGCTGCTTCTTTGATTCCATTTCAATCAATGCCTTTCTTATTTTTTGATCATTTACCGTTTTTCAGTGCTTCAACCGCACGTTTTAGCTGATTATCCTCATCATCGGTAATTTTATAAATATTCTTATCCGCCAAGGACTCGTCAAGCTCTATGACGACATCGGGCGTAATTCCGATCCCCTCGTAATTGTCCGAATACGGCGGATTATACATTTTATACGAGATCGAGACAGCGCCGCCGAGCTGAAGCGCACCGATGCTTTGCACTGTTCCCTTTCCGTAGGTCTGTGTTCCGACAACAAGTCCGAGCTTATAGTCCTTGATTGCCGCCGTGAACAGCTCGCCCGCCGATGCGGTGCTGCCGTTACAAAGCACAACAACGTCCATGTCAAGGCACTTTTTATCGGAATAGACGACCTGCTCCTCGCCGCTTTTATCGACAAGTCTGACGATCGGGCCCTCCGGCAGGATATAATCCAATATATCGACGACCGAATTCAAAAGTCCGCCGGGATTGTATCTGACGTCAAGCACGAGGCTTGTGCATCCACTTTCGCGGAGCGACTCAACAGCCGCCTTGAACTGCGCCGGCGTACCGTTATCGAAGTTGATTATCTTGATATATCCGACTGTCTCATCAAAGGAGAGGACGTGATGCATAACAGTCTGCTCGGTTATAACGTCGCGCACAACTGAAAATTCGACTTTTTCCGAATAATTTTCACCGCGATAAACGGTAAAGTTTGCGTATGTTCCCTTTTCGCCCTTTATGAGATTGATCGCGGGGTAATAGCCGATCTCGGCGACGCTTTTACCCTCGACATATACGATAAGGTCACCGGGCTCGACGCCGGCTTTTAGTGCAGGCGAATCGGGCATGACGGCGATTATTTCAATGCAACCGTACTCGGCATTATAAATAACGTGAACGCCTATTCCCTCAAGCTCCGCGTCGTAATCTCTCATCATTTCCGCATATTCCTCATCGGTAAGGTACGAGCCGTACTTATCAATGGAGGAGACGTATGCGTCAAGGACGTTTTCGATCACCTTATCCTGATCAATTTCTCCGATATAATTGTTTTCGTAAAGCTCAACAAGCTCGGAAAGTCTCGCGAACAGCTCGGAATCTCCGATAAGTCCGTCAACAAGCTCATTGTACTTCGCCTTATACGAATTATTTGTCGCAATAAAGGTGATCTGGAAGGTAATTATGACGGCGAGCACTGTCACAAGGATCGACACGCCGAGTGATACCTTCTTTTTTTCTTTTTTCTTTTTCGGAGGAGTCTGTTCCGGTGAAGTCAGGTCAGCTCCTTCGTTTTCTTCGACCGTTTCGGGATCGAAAAGCTGACCTTCATCAAATTTGTTTCTGTTTTCGTTCATAATTACAAGTATATACTGAAAATACGGGATTTATATCTCTTACGGCTTTGTTACATAATTAAACGGGTTAACTCTGTTCTTTCCCTCGCGCACTTCGAAGTGCAGGTGCGTACCGGTAGAACGTCCCGTTGAGCCCATTTCAGCGATCTGATCGCCCTTGCTGACGTAATCGCCCGCGGAGACAAGCAGCTTACTGCAATGTGCGTAGCAGGTATAGATTCCGCCGCCGTGGTCTATGAGTATGTACTTACCGTAGCTTCCGTCCGACGTTGCGATAAGGACGGTACCGTTATTGGACGCATATATGGGCGTACCCTTTTTATCGGCAATATCTATTCCCGAATGGTACGATTTTTCGCCAGTAAACGGGTCGCTTCGCCATCCGAAGGGAGAGGTTACTCTTTTACTTGTCACAGGGAGCGGCCAAATGAATTTGCCCTCCGCGACGACCTGCGTAACGCCGTTCTTCTTTTCAAGCTCCTCGATGTAAGCGTCAAGCTTTTTGGCAAAGGCTTCCTTATCGGACTCAAGCTTTTTGAGGATCTCCTGTTCCTTCTCGATGCTTGTCATCTTATCGGAAATAAGCGTATCGCAGACTTCGACTTCCTTCTGAAGCTCCTCTTTATCTGCCGAGAGCTGTTTCAAAAGTGCTTCGAGCGCGTTTTGACTTTCCGTATGTGCCGCGACAGTCGCTTCAAGCTCCGCTTTTTTATCGTTATACTGCTGGAGCATTCTGCTGTCGTATTCGAGGATACTTGCGGCATTGTCTATCGCCATAAGGAATTCCGTCAAGCTTTCGGCGCCGAAGAACATTGCGATATAAGACATATCGCTGTTTTCGTAGGAGACGCGCATTCTCTGCTTGATCTCCTCGTAAAGCTTTTTACATTCAGCTTCCTTTTCGCTGATTTCGCGGTCGAGCTTTGTAATTTCAGCCGCGATCTCCTTGCTGTAAGCCTCGCTTGTGGCGATCTTGCCCTCCATGACCTCGATCAGCTTATCATATTCTTCTTTTTTCTGAATAAGCTCATCTGTTTCATCACTGAGACTTGCGATGTTATTTTTTACATCCTGAAGCTTTTTGTCGTATGAATTGATCTGGCTCAGATATTCCTGAACCTTCGAATTATCCTTATAGTCGCTTACGTTCGCCGCGTGCATAACTATAACTGACACTGCCACGAGGATCGCGGTAACTATGAGCGCAAGGAATATCCTTGATTTTTTATTATTCATAAGGTTTCCTCCTTGGTTCGTTTTTGTTTAATCCGCCGTGTTGGATTTGCCGCGCTTCGCGGCTCGGACAAAGATTAAATTTGCTCGGATCAAACGGATCGGAATCCGTGTTGCGAGCGGGTTTATGCGTGAAAAAACGTTTTTTCGATCAAATACGTTATTTTCTCGTATATTTAGACAGCGAGATCGTACTTCCGATCACGCCGGTGAGCACGCCGACGACAAGTGATACCACGACAAGCGGGAGCATGACCTCGGATACGGGAATAAAGGTTATCATTTCAAGGATTCCGTCCATTGCCTTTACCGTATAATTATAAATGACATACTCAAGCAACACAGCGGGCACTGCGGCAATAACTCCGATGAACACACCCTCAAGCACGAACGGGAATGAGATAAACCATCCTGTTGCACCCAAGTAACGCATGATGCTTATTTCGTTTTTTCTTGAGTACACGGACAGCTTTACCGTATTGATGATAACAAACACGGTGATGATAAAGAGCACAGCCAAGAACCACACAAAAATAGCTGTTACGCCGTTTTTGAAGCTTGTTATCATATTTGCAAGGTCTATCTGATCCTTAGTTTCGCGCACGCCCTCTATCTGACGGAGGCTGTACGTAACGCTTGTGATCTTTTCGCTGTCAACGTGAGTGATCTTAAAGCAGTCCGAAAGCGGGTTATCGTCTCTGTAATCCTCGTAGAGATAACCGAACTCGCCCGCCTTATCCTTCATCTGAGTAAGTCCCTCATCGGCGGTGATCCTGTCCACCTCACCGATGTTGTCGATCTTCTCTATCTGATCCTCGATCGCAACGATCTGTTCCTCTGTCAAGTCATAATCAAGGAAAACGACTATCTCGTTCATAAGTCCGAGATTTTCGAGGTTGACATTTATGTTCGCAACCAAGAGTCCGAAGCAGGAAAGCACAACAAGACAGCTCATCAAAACGACGACGGAAGCGACGCTCATCACGCCGTTTCTGAATATTCCCTGAAGCGCCTGCCCGATATAGTATGAAAACTTATTATGATTCATTCGAACATACCTCCGACTCTGTCTTCGGCAACGACACCGTTATCTATCATAATAACGCGCTGCTGATAATAATCGACGAGGCTCTTTTCATGGGTTACGACTACGACCGTTTTACCGAGCTTATTGATCTTCAAAAGAAGATTCATTATTTCAAGCGAGCGCTTGGGGTCAATGTTTCCCGTCGGCTCGTCCGCAATGATTATATTAGGATTGTTTGCAAGTGCTCTTGCGAGAGCAACTCTCTGCTGCTCGCCTCCCGCGATCTCAGACGGGTAGCAGGACGCCTTATCGGAAATCCCGACAGTACTGAGCAAAGCGGGGACACGTTTTTTTATTTTACGCGTCGGCACTCCCACTATCTGCATTGCAAACGCCACATTTTCGTAAACTGTTTTTTTAGGGAGAAGTCTAAAGTCCTGGAACACAACGCCCAGCTTTCTTCTGTAATGAGGCACTTGAAGATATGAGAGCTTAGACAAGTCAGTATCATCGACTATTATAGAGCCGGATGTAGCCTTTTCCTCGCGCAAAAGAAGCTTTAACAGAGTTGATTTTCCGGCACCTGACGCGCCCACGACAAACACAAACTCGCCGTCTTCAATAGTAAGCGAAACTCCGTTGAGTGCTGTTGTTCCGTTGGGATAGGTCTTGACAACATTCTTAAGTTCAATCATTATAAAAATCCTTTTTTAATTCGGGGATGCTTCCCCGTTCGTTATTTGATCAAAATTTAACAGGCTTTGACACAAGATAACGCTTAACCATCAATGCTACCTTAAAGGTGATTGCATGATCGAATTCGCGCAGATCAAGTCCCGTAAGCTTTCTGATTTTTTCAAGACGGTACACGAGTGTGTTTCTGTGCACGAAAAGCTTTCTGGAGGTTTCGGAAACATTGAGGTTGTTTTCAAAGAAGCACTGTATCGTCATGAGTGTTTCATGAT
>CAZOMK010000085.1:0-6618 GCA_964580615.1 uncultured Lachnospiraceae bacterium
ATTTCGTGTCCTACAATCTTGATTCGAAGCCGAAGTACACGGTTGAAGAATGCAAGGATCATGATGCCAACTATGCCGCACCGCTTAAGGTGAACGTTCGTCTCACAAACAAGCAGACGGGCGAAGTTAAGCAGTCCGAAATTTTCATGGGCGATTTCCCGCTTATGACGGACAAGGGAACGGTCGTTATCAACGGCTCGGAGCGCGTTATCGGTTCGCAGATCGTTCGTTCTCCCGGAATTTACTACGATTCACAGATCGACAAGACAGGTAAGCGTCTTTACACCGCGCAGGTAATCCCTTATCGCGGAGCATGGCTCGAATACGAGACCGATATCAACGACATTTTCTACGTCAAGATAGACAAGAACAGAAAGCTTCCCATCACGGTGCTTATCCGTGCGCTCGGTATTGAGACGGAGCGCGAGATCGTTGAGTACTTCGGTGAGGAAAAATTGCTCATCGAGTCCGCGCACAAGGACGAGCTTGCAAGACAGGCTGTTGAAAACGGAACTACCGAGGGCGAGGAAGCGCTCAAGGAGATCTACAAGCGTCTGCGTCCCGGCGAACCCGCCATCGTGGAAAGCGCACAGATACTCATCAACAATTCGTTCTTTGATCCCAAGAGATACGATCTTGCTCCCGTCGGACGCTATAAGTTCGACAAGAAGCTTGCGCTTGCTCAGAGAATCAAGGATCACAAGCTTGCATCCGCCGTTGTAAGTCCTCTTACGGGCGAGATCATTGCGGAAGCAGGCGAAAAGCTCACATTCGAAAGAGCTACGGAAATTGAAAATTCCTGCGTAAACACTGTTTACATTGAGGCTGCCGACGGCACTGTCGTTAAAGTTTTCTCGAACAATACAGTCGATCCCGTTAATGTGCTCGGCTATTCTCTCGCAGACTGCGGAGTTTTCGAAAAGTGCGATTATGCCGTTCTTTCAGAGATCGTCGAGGAAGCAGACGGTGACGAGGAAACGATCAAGTCCCTTGTTAAGCGCAGAATCAACGAGCTTTGCCCGAAGCATATCACAAAGGCTGACATTTTCGCAACTGTAAACTATTTGCTCAACCTCACTCACGATATCGGCTCGATGGACGACATCGACCATCTCGGCAACCGCCGTCTCCGTTCCGTCGGGGAGCTTTTGCAGAATCAGTTCAGAATCGGTCTTTCGAGAATGGACAAGAACATCAAGGAAAAGATGTCCATTCAGGATAACGAGACAGTAACTCCTCAGCAGCTTATAAATATCAGACCCGTTACGACAGCGATCAGAGAGTTCTTCGGCTCGTCTCCGCTTTCTCAGTTTATGGATCAGAACAACCCGCTCGCAGAGCTGACGCACAAGCGCCGTCTGTCCGCGCTCGGTCCCGGCGGTCTGTCCCGTGACCGTGCATCGTTCGACGTCCGCGACGTTCACTACACGCATTACGGAAGAATGTGCCCGATCGAGACACCCGAAGGCCCGAACATCGGTCTTATCTCGTACCTCTCGACTTATGCGCGCATCAGCGATTACGGCTTTATCGAAGCTCCGTACCGTAAGGTAGAACACATCAAGGACGAAAACGGCAACATCATCAAGAGCCGCGTTACAAACGAGATCCAGTATATGACTGCCGACGTCGAGGACAATTACGTTGTCGCTCAGGCGAACGAGCCTCTTGACGAGGATTCCTGCTTCATCAACCGCAGAGTTGCGGCGCGTGACCGTGCGGAGATCATCGAAATCGAGCATGAAAAGGTCGATTTCATGGACGTATCTCCTAAGATGGTTGTTTCCGTTGCCACCGCGATGATCCCCTTCCTTGAAAACGACGACAACTCTCGTGCGCTCATGGGATCGAACATGCAGAAGCAGGCAGTTCCGCTTCTCGTTTCCGATTCTCCCATTGTCGGTACCGGTATGGAGTACAAGGCGGCGATGGATTCCGGCGTCGTTGTTATAAATGAGGAGGGCGGCTTCGTCGAACGCGTCAGTGCAGACGAGATCACGATCCTCGGAGATTCCGGAGCAAAGAAAACATATCATCTTACCAAGTTCAAGAGAAGCAACCAGAGCACCTGCATCAATCAGCGTCCTATCGTTAAGGTCGGCGAAAGAGTTGAGGCGGGCGAGTGCATCGCGGACGGTCAGTCCACCGATAAGGGGGAAATCTCCATCGGTAAGAACGCGCTCATCGGCTTCATGAGCTGGGAAGGTTACAACTACGAGGACGCTGTCCTCCTCAACGAACGTCTTGTTCGCGATGATGTTTATACATCTATTCATATAGAAGAATTCTCTCACGAAGCGAGAGAAACAAAGCTCGGACCGGAGGAGATCACACGTGAGATTCCCAACGTCGGTGAAGATGCGCTTAAGGATCTTACGGCTGACGGTATTATCAAGGTCGGTACAGAGGTCAGAGCCGGCGATATTCTTGTCGGTAAGGTTACGCCCAAGGGCGAAACAGAGCTTACCGCAGAGGAAAGACTGCTTCGCGCCATCTTCGGCGAAAAGTCACGTGAGGTAAGAGATACCTCTCTCCGTGTTCCTCACGGTCAGAACGGTATCGTTATCGACGTTAAGGTGTTCTCCCGCGAGAACAGCGACGACCTTTCCCCCGGCGTAACAAAGGTCGTAAGAGTTTACATCGCTCAGAAGAGAAAGATCTCCGTCGGAGATAAGATGGCGGGACGTCACGGTAACAAGGGTGTCGTTTCGCGCATTCTTCCTCCCGAAGATATGCCTTTCCTGCCCGACGGCACACCGCTTGACATCGTTCTTAACCCGCTCGGAGTTCCCTCCCGAATGAATATCGGTCAGGTGCTTGAGGTCCATCTCGGTATGGCGGCAAGAACACTCGGCTGGAAGGTCATGACGCCCGTATTCGACGGCGCAAACGAAAAGGATATCACGGAGTGCCTTGCTTTGGCAGGTCTCGGACGTGCTCCGTTCGATAACGAAAATTACGACGGTAAGCCGCTTTACGAGCTTATTGACGTTGTTGACGGCAGAGAACAGTACCGCCCGCTTACGGCAGAAGAAAAGGCAGACAAGGAATATCAGAAGTCCCTTATCGCGGAAGATAAGCTCCGCGTTGTTGACGGTAAGACAAAGCTTTACGACGGCAGAACGGGAGAACCCTTCGATAACCCCGTTACGGTCGGCGTTATGTACTATCTTAAGCTCCACCACCTCGTTGACGATAAGCTCCACGCACGCTCGACAGGTCCTTACTCCCTCATCACTCAGCAGCCTCTCGGCGGTAAAGCGCAGTTTGGCGGTCAGAGATTCGGTGAGATGGAGGTTTGGGCACTTGAGGCTTACGGCGCTGCTTACACGCTCCAGGAGATCCTTACCGTTAAATCCGACGATGTCGTCGGCCGTGTAAAGACGTACGAGGCTATCGTTAAGGGTCAGAACATTCCTCAGCCCGGCGTTCCCGAATCGTTTAAGGTTCTTGTTAAGGAGCTTCAGGCTCTCGCACTTGACGTTAAGGTTCTCGACCGCGAGGGCAATGAGATCGAGCTTTCCTCGCTCTCCGAGGAGCTTGACCCGCCGAACGTTGTTTCCGATGTTAACGAAAGTGACGTCGGAGAAACTGTTGACGCGAAGGATTATCACAGGGACGCTTTCGTTGAAAAGGATCCCGATGAATCCGATGATTACATCTACGCGGACAGTTTCGGCAACGATTCCGACATTTCCGACGAAGATTACGAGTGAGCATCAGCCGCTCAAACTGAACAAAGAAGGGTAAATATATAAATGGAACGTAACACGTTTGATTCTATAAAAATAGGTCTCGCGTCGCCCGAAATGATAAGAAGCTGGTCTTACGGCGAGGTTAAAAAGCCGGAAACCATAAATTATCGTACTCTCAAAGCTGAGCGTGACGGTCTTTTCTGTGAGCGTATCTTCGGACCGACTAAGGACTGGGAATGCCTTTGCGGAAAATACAAGAGAAACAGATATAAGGGCAAGATATGCGAAAAGTGCGGAGTTGAGGTAACGACAAAAAAGGTTCGCCGCGAACGCATGGGTCATATTGAGCTCGCCGCTCCCGTTTCTCACATTTGGTATTTCAGAGCTATTCCTTCGAGAATGGGACTTTTGCTTGACATCACTCCCCACAACCTCGAAAAGGTGCTCTATTTCGCAAGCTACATTGTTATTGATCCGGGCAACACTCCTCTTGAAAAGAAGGAGCTGCTCTCCGAAACTCAATACCGTGAATATTACGAAAAATATGAAAACGACTTCCGCGTCGGCATGGGCGCGGAGGCTGTCAAGGAGCTTCTTGCTGATCTCGACATCGAAGCGCTCTCAAAAGAGCTTAAAAGCGAGCTTGCAACCGCTTCCGGACAGAAAAAGATCCGCATAATCAAGCGTCTTGAGATCGTTGAGGCATTCCGCAAGTCCGGAAATCGCCCCGAATGGATGATCCTTGACGTTGTTCCGGTGCTTCCTCCGGAAATCAGGCCTATGGTTCAGCTCGACGGCGGACGTTTTGCGTCCTCCGACCTTAACGATCTGTACCGCAGAGTTATAAACAGAAACAACAGACTTAAAAAGCTCCTTGAAATGCATACGCCCGAAATCATCGTCAGAAACGAAAAGCGTATGCTTCAGGAAGCAGTCGATGCTCTCATCGACAACGGCCGTCGCGGTAAGCCCGTTACGGGTCCCTCCAACCGTCCGCTCAAGTCCCTCTCCGAGATGCTTCGCGGTAAGCAGGGACGCTTCCGTCAGAACCTTCTCGGTAAGCGTGTTGACTATTCCGGACGTTCCGTTATCGTTGTCGGACCGGATCTGAAGATATATCAGTGCGGTTTGCCGAAGGAAATGGCGCTTGAACTGTTCAAGCCGTTCGTTATGAAGCGCCTTGTTGAGACGCAGAAGGCTTCTAATATTAAGGAAGCAAAGAAGAAGGTCGATAAGGCATATCCTGAGGTTTGGGACGCGCTTGAAAATGTTATCAAGGAGCATCCCGTTATGCTCAACCGTGCGCCTACGCTCCACCGTCTATCCATTCAGGCGTTTGAGCCCGTGCTCGTTGAGGGTAAGGCCGTAAAGCTTCATCCGCTCGTTTGTAAGGCGTTCAACGCCGACTTCGACGGTGACCAGATGGCTATCCATCTGCCGCTTTCCGCCGAGGCTCAGGCAGAGGCTCGTTTCCTCATGCTTTCCGCTAACAACCTCCTCAAGCCGGCAGACAGCAAGGCTGTTGCCGTTCCGTCGCAGGATATGGTTATCGGTAACTTCTACCTCACAATGGATAAGCCCGGCGAGCCCGGCGAAGGTAAGGCATTCCGTAACTTCGACGAGGCTGTTATGGCTTATGAAAATCACCTTATCGGTATTCACGCACCCATCAAGGTACGTGTGTTCAAGGAAAGAAACGGCGTGATGGAGTCGAAGGTTATCGACGCAACGCTCGGACGTCTCATATTCAACAAGGCGATTCCTCAGGACCTCGGCTATGTTGACAGAACAGATCCCGATAAGTACTTTGACCTTGAGATCACCGAAGCAATGACGAGCAAAAAGCTTTCCGGTATCATCGACGCCTGCATTAAGAAGCACGGCTTCTCCGTTACGGCTCAGGTGCTCGACGATATCAAGAGCATCGGTTATAAGTATGCAACGAGAGCGGCTGTTTCGATCTCCGTTGCGGACATTATGATCCCGGACGAGAAATATACGCTCGTTTCCGCTGCTGAAAAGAAGATCGAGGTTATCCGTCGTCACTTCGAGCGCGGTGAATTGGCGGAAGAAGAAAGATACAAGGACGTTATCAAGGTCTGGGAACAGACTACGAAGGACGTTGTCGAATCTCTCCAGAAAAACTTCGACAAATATAACTCGATCAAGATGATGATGGACTCCGGTGCCCGCGGTAACATTACGCAGATGCGTCAGCTTGCCGGTATGCGCGGACTTATGTTTGCTACAAACGGTAAGACGATGGAGCTCCCGATCAAGTCCAACTTCCGTGAAGGTCTTAACATACTTGAATATTTCATGGCTGCAAGAGGTGCGCGTAAGTCGCTTTCCGATACGGCTCTCCGTACCGCTGACTCCGGTTACCTCACGAGACGTCTTGTTGACGTATCTCAGGATGTTATTATCCGTGAGGACGACTGCGGTGCTACAAAGGGTATTTGGGTCTCCGATATTAAGGAAGGCAACGAAATGATCGAGCCTTTGAAGGACCGTCTGTTCGGTCGATTCGTTATTGGTGACGTTGTCGATCCCTCTACCGGTGAAGTCCTCGTTGCGGACGGTTGCATGATAGGCGAGGAGGACGCTAAGAGAATCGTTGCTGCGGGAATTGATCGCGTACACGTTCGTACAGTCCTTCAGTGCCGCGCACGTCACGGCGTCTGCGCTAAGTGCTACGGTGCAAACCTTGCGTTCGGCACGCCCGTTAACGTAGGTGAGGCTGTCGGTATTATCGCCGCTCAGTCGATCGGTGAGCCCGGTACACAGCTTACGATGAGAACGTTCCACACCGGTGGTGTTGCGGGATCCGATATTACGCAGGGTCTACCGCGAGTTGAGGACCTCTTTGAGGCGAGAAAGCCCAAGAAGCCCGCAATCGTTACAGAGGTTGACGGTACTGTTG
>CAZOMK010000086.1:0-6616 GCA_964580615.1 uncultured Lachnospiraceae bacterium
ATTGTAGTTCTCACAGAACTGGTCAAAATTGTGGTCAAACCACTTTTGCGAGGGTAGGTCAAACAGCAAATGCTCGTTTTTCCTCCGCTTTTCTCGCGTTTCCTCGCTTTTTTGAAGAGGGGATCGGGTAGCGACCTTTAGCTCCCAAACTTCGCGCGCTACCAGCTGCGCCACACCCCGAAGTGTGAAAATATTTGATTTTTCGGTTGATTTCTGTAAGTGGTCAAACCTGTGGTCAAACCGTTTTTTCAAAACAATATCAAAGTCGATTAACCGCAAAAAACACAATGTTTTCAAGGCTTTTCGGCGTTTTTCGCTTTGTGATACAGAGTGGCGGTAACTTGCTCCCAAAGCAAGCGCGCTACCAATTGCGCCACACCTCGACGGCGAAAACATATAAAATTGCGATTTTCACGTAATCAATCAAAATTCAAGTCGGTTTTCGTCTTTTCAAAACATTGATTTACAGGAAATGGAACTTATCCTCGCCGACAAAGGGGTCGGCGTGCGACAGCTCTTTACAAAACGAAATAACATCGTTCGCCGCACCGTAATAATCTTCCATCGATGCGAGAACCTTTATCATCTTACCTTTCAGCCTCTTACTGCACGAATTTTTGATTTGGTTGACGTTCTCCGAAAAATAAAGACAATAACAATTGCCCCTCCATTTCATTCTGCCGTAGTACGAAATTCCCCAATCCTCGATCTCGTTCCATTTCAGGGCTTTTTTCGAAATCCACGTTTTGCAGTAAACGCCGTTAGCATTTATCGTGATTTTTTTACTGAATTCAACAAAGCAGTACGCCGACGACAAAAGCGCAGTCAGCACCCACACCGACAAAAAGATAACCCCGATAACATCTTCCGAAAAAGAAACGCCATCCACGAAAAAAAATTCGATCAACATATTGATTCCGAACACAGACATTGCAATTAAGCCTATTCCGCATCCCAAAAAATACTTTTCTTCTTTCAAAATTATTTGATCATTGGAGCGATTCAAGACTTGCATATACACGACTCCTTCGCGTTCGGCTTTGCATTATATCCGAAAACAGTATAGCACAAAAAACATCCCGTGTCAAGATTCTGTGCTTCGCAGACCGAAAAAGTCACCGCAGGCTCACCGACGTAAATTCCTTACCCGTGCAAACGTAAAATTCATCAAAGCCGGCGCGTATTGCGGCAGAATGCATTTCGGGAAACAGAAGGTCAAGCTTCGTCTTGTCATGGCAATCGGACGAAAACGTGATCTTTCCTTTCAATTCTGCAATTTTATTCAGTATTTTGATCGACGGATAAAAAGATGAACGCCACCCTCTGGCGACGGCACCAGAATTAAGCTCAAAAATAACATCATCGGAAACGAGCTTGCATAGTGCCTTTTCGCACGCCTTAACATAACGCGGATCGTTTTCATCAATGAGATCAACGCGCTCCGAAAATTTAGTTACAAGATCAAAATGCGCGATTACGTCACAATTCGTTGCTTTTTTGATATTTTCGACATTTGAATAATATTTTTCGACAAATGCATAAATATCGTTTTCGAAATATTTTTCCACAGCGTCGGCAATTACATCAGCACTTTTATCGACGGGAACATATACGTTTTCAACCTTAACATAGTGCACCGCACCTATGATAAAATCAAGCTTTTCCGACGTTTTTTCCGAATAAAAGTCCTGCTCCGCGCCGCAAAAGACTGCGATTTTGTCTCCGTATTTTCGCTTCACACGCTCGCATTCGGCTGAATAAGCCTTTATCGAGTCTTTTTTCATGCAATAGCTTTCGTCGAACAGCGTATAGCTGTGTGACGAGAAGCCGATCGAATCAAAACCGCGCTCGATCGCCTCGATAACAGTTTCTTCTATTGTGTTTTTTCCGTCGCAAAACGACGAATGAGTATGAAGATTTTGTTTACGATACACCATTGCCGCCCTCCCCTTTGCTATCCTTATATTTATGTACAAGGATTTCGCCGTCAATTTACATTATGATTTTATCACATACTCGCGCCAAAGTAAATCCTTTTCAATAAACGTCGAAAATGAATATCGCGAATTATTATTCACTTGATATTCACTCACGCCGGCGCATCAAACGCCGTCCGTTTCTCCAAAATGCACAATGAAACGCTTACTTTTGCGGGCAAAAAGCATCACATATCCGAAAATGATGTTTTTTCATTTTACGTATTGCATATTTATTCGTTTTGTGCTAATATAATCGCATAAACACCGCATACACAGCAGATACGGTGAATATTTTTTCATTAACATTGAAAAAACAACAAAACTTTTATTTACTTCAAAAGGAGCTTTTCACCATGAAAAAACTTTCAAAGATCATCTCGTTGATTATCGTCGCCGCTATGTGCGTCCTGCTCGCTTCCTGCGGAGCATCTCCGAAAAGTGTTGAGGACATCAAATCCTCCGGCAAGCTTGTGATCGCTACAAGCCCCGACTTTCCTCCCTTCGAGAGTCTTGAAGGCGGCGAAGTTGTCGGCATTGAGATCGAGATTGCCAAGATGCTCGCCAAAGAGCTCGGTGTTGAGCTTGTAATCGAGCAAATGGATTTCGATTCCGTTCTTCCCGGCATTCAAAGCGGCAAATATGACCTTGGCGTTTCCGGAATAACTGTAACAGAAAAGCGTCAGGAAAACGCAGACTTCACAAATCCCTACTTCATGGCTGCTCAGGTCATCGTTGTAAAAGAAGGCAGTGACATCACCTGCAAAGCAGATCTCAAGGACAAAAAAATCTCCGTACAGACAGGAACAACAGCAGAAGACTACTGCCTTGAAAACGGATACGACATTTCTTCTTTCCAGTCAAACAACGACGCTTGCAGCGCACTCACAGACAAGGTTGACGCTTGGGTAGTTGACAACGAGGTCGCTCTTGCAATGACGGCAGAAGTTGACGGTCTTGTCGTTCTTGAGGAGCACATGACGGAAGAACCCTATGCGTTCGCGCTTATCAAGGGCAGCGACGAGCTCGCAGCCGAGCTTAACAAGTACATCGACGCCTGGGTAAAGGACGGCACGATCAAGGCGATCTTCGATAAATACGAAACCGTTTACGTTGCACCTTCCAAATAAGTCAAAACAGAACATTTTTAAGATAACGGAAGTGGCGTCACTTCCGTTATCTTGGTGTATTACCTAAGTTGAAAGGAACTTAAAATGACATTTTTTCAGATAAAGGCTTTTCTGTCCGCGCCGAATTTTTTCGTCGAATGGCTGAATACGCTCCACAAAACATTCATTGAGGATGATCGCTATACTTGGCTTTTAGAGGGTATCGGCAACACTTTTCTCATCACGCTGTGCGCGCTCGTTATCGGCGTACTGCTCGGCTCTGTCGTTGCCATTGTCAAATATTTCGCGGACGGAGTTCCCGCGCTGAAGCCGCTTGACGTTATCTGCGACATTTACACAACGACGATCAGAGGCATCCCGATGACGGTGCTTCTCCTCATCTTTTATTATCTCATTCTTCGCTCGGCAGAGGGTGTTACCGTCGCTGTGATCGCGTTCGGAATCAACTCCGGCGCGTACATGGCGGAGCTGATCAGAAGCGGCATAAACGCCGTTGATGCAGGTCAGATGGAGGCGGGACGAAGCCTCGGTATGTCTCGTCTGCAAACGATGTACAAGATCATTTTGCCGCAGGCTGTCAAAAACATCCTTCCCGCAATCGGAAACGAGCTTATCGCGCTCTTGAAGGAGACCTCCGTTGCCGGATATGTAGCCGTCATGGACTTGACCCGCGCCGGAAATCTCATCCGCAACAACACCTACGACGCCTTCAACCCGCTTTTGGCTGTTGCCATCGTATACCTTACGATCGTTGTCGTACTCACACAGCTTCTCAACAAACTCGAAAGGAGACTTCACAAAAGTGATCGTCGTAAAAGATCTTTGTAAAAACTTCGATGATCTCGAAGTGCTGAAAAATATAAACATTGAGATCAAAAAGGGAGACGTAACCTGCATTATCGGCCCGTCCGGATCAGGCAAATCAACATTTTTGCGTTGTCTCAACCTGCTTGAGTCTCCCAGCTCCGGACACATAATCTTCGAGGGCAATGACCTCACGCAAAAGGGCGTCAACATCAATCTTCACCGTCAGAAAATGGGCACGGTTTTTCAGAATTTCAACCTGTTTCCGCACATGACAGTGCTTGAAAACCTCATAACAGCGCCGATGATGCTGAAAAAGATTCCGAAAGAGGTTGCCGTCGAAAAGGCAAAGACCTTGCTTGCAAGAGTCGGACTTTCGGACAAGCTTTACGCGTACCCCGCGATGCTTTCGGGCGGTCAGCAGCAGCGCGTTGCAATCGTCCGCGCGCTCGCGATGGAGCCGGACGTCATGCTTTTTGACGAGCCCACCTCCGCGCTTGACCCGGAGATGGTCGGCGAGGTTCTCGACGTTATGAAGGAGCTTGCAAGCGAAGGAATGACGATGGTTGTCGTCACCCACGAAATGGGCTTCGCGCACGAAGTTTCAAATCGAGTCGTTTTCATTGCTGACGGCGTCATTTGCGAGGACGGCACACCGGAGGAGATCTTCTCAACACCGAAAACAGAACGTCTGCAATCGTTCCTTTCGAAGGTACTTTAACAAACAAACGGGAGAAATTTATGAATCTTAAAGGCAGAGATTTTCTTACACTTCTTGACTACACGCCCGATGAGATCTTGGGCTTGATAGGTCTTGCATCCGAGCTGAAGGCGAAGAAAAAGGCAGGAATTCCGCACAAGCTTTGCGAGGGCAAAAACATAGCGCTGATCTTCGAAAAGACAAGCACACGCACACGTTGCAGCTTTGAGGTTGCGGCACGCGATCTCGGCGCGGGCGTTACATATCTCGATCCGACAGGCTCTCAGATCGGCAAAAAGGAATCAATTGCCGACACAGCGCGCGTGCTTTCATCCATTTTCGACGGAATCGAATACCGCGGATACGGTCAGTCCATCGTCGAGGAGCTTGCAAAATATTCATCAGTACCCGTCTGGAACGGACTTACAAACGAATATCATCCGACGCAGATCCTTGCGGATATGCTTACAATACGCGAGCATTTCGGCAAGCTCGACGGAATAAAGCTCGTCTACATGGGCGACGCGCGCTACAACATGGGCAATTCGCTTATGATCGGTGCGGCGAAGCTCGGACTTCATTTCGTTGCCTGCGCTCCCAAAGCGTATTTCCCGAACGAGGCGCTGATCGAAAAATGCCGCGCCATCGCAAAGGAAACGGGTGCAACGTTGGAATTCGAATCGGATCCCGAAATTGCCTGCAAGGGTGCCGACGTCATATACACAGACGTTTGGGTCTCAATGGGCGAGCCCATTGAGGTTTGGGAAAAGCGCATCAACGAGCTTTCCCCCTACGAGGTAAACTCGCACATCATGTCTCTCGCCGGCGAAAACGCCGTATTCATGCACTGTCTGCCCGCTTACCACGATCTGAACACGGAGGTGGGACGCACGATGGGCGAAAAATTCGGCAGGACATCAATGGAAGTCACAGACGAGGTATTCGAAAGCTCCGCTTCGATCGTATTTGCGGAGGCCGAAAACCGTATGCACACAATCAAAGCCGTCATCGCGGCAACACTTTAACAGTCAAAAAGGTCGTGTATCACAAATGATACACGACCTTTTTTTGTCGAAAGATCAGCCCTGCTCACGAAGCTCCTTGCGTTTGATCTTACCGCTCGAAGTTTTCGGCAGCGTTTCCATAAATTCAACGACGCGCGGATACTTATACGGCGCCGTGCGCGACTTGACATAGTTTTGTATCTCGCGCTTCAGCTCGTCCGTGCCCTCCGTGCCCTTTGTAAGCACGATATTCGCCTTTACCACCTGACCGCGAATCTCGTGAGGAACGGCGGTGACGGCAACCTCCAAAACATACGGCAGCTCCATAATAACGCTTTCGATCTCGAACGGCCCGATGCGGTATCCCGATGACTTGATCAAATCGTCAACTCTGCCGACGTAATGATAATATCCGTCCTCGTCGCGCCATGCGGTGTCTCCGGTGTGATATATTCCGTCATGCCATGCGACTACTGTCGCAGCTTCGTTATTGTAGTAGCCGCAGAAAAGTCCGTGCGGCTTTCCGTGACTTGTATCTATACAAATCTCGCCCGTTTCACCCGTTGCGACGTCGTTGCCGTCCGAATCAAGCAGCTTGACCTTGTAAAGCGGCGACGGCTTTCCCATAGATCCCGGCTTCGGCTTCATTCCGTCGAAATTGCCGAGAACGACTGTCGTTTCCGTCTGTCCGAACGCCTCCATGAGTTCAACTCCCGTGTGACGCTTAAACTGCTCGTAGACCTCCGGATTCAGCGCTTCTCCCGATTGAGGCGTGCTTGATCGACGAAAGATCGTACTTGCCGAGGTCCTCCTTGATCATGAATCTGTACATTGTCGGCGGCGCGCAGAACGTCGTTATGCCGTACTTTGCGAAAAGCGGAAGTATGTCGGCGGCGTCAAAGCGATCGAAATCATAGACAAAGAGCGCGCCCTCCGCCATCCACTGACGAATCGGCTCGAATACATCGAAATTTCAGCGTCGAAATCTCTCCAGCCGTCGCG
>CAZOMK010000087.1:0-3791 GCA_964580615.1 uncultured Lachnospiraceae bacterium
CTCAAGTATTGCGAGGAAAACGGCGATTATGTCCGAGCTTATCAGACGCGGAAGCGACCGCTCCGACAGAATCGCCGGTTTCCACGCAAAACTTGAGCTTTTGCGTAATCAACGTCTTTTGATTGTCGGCGGCATCGGCGAGGACGGAACGATAAGCACAAACGAGCTCTGCTTTGAGCTGTCAAAAGAACATAACAGGAATAAGAATAAAAATGAATGAAAATATAACAGTCGAAACGCTCGAAACTCCTGCGGACAAGGTCAAGGCGGCAGGAGACGAGGAGATCGCGGCGGCTTGCGAGGCGATACTTTTTGCCGCTGGTCACCCGATCAAATACGAAAAGCTCTCGGAGGTACTCGGAGTTCCCGTTTACGAGGTGCTTCGCATACTGCACTCCGTCGAAAACGAATACAATTCGGATGAATCAAAGCGCGGCATCCTTTTGCTGATGCTTGAGGATTCCTGTCAGCTCTGCACAAAGGAGCGCTTTGCGCCTCTTATAAAGGAGGCTCTCGGCATCCGTCGCGGAGGAAATCTTTCCGCCTCGTCTCTTGAGGTGCTTGCTATAATCGCCTACAATCAGCCGTGCACACGCGCGTATGTCGATATGGTGCGCGGTGTCGATTCGGGATACGCCGTTTCGTCTCTGCACGAAAAGGGACTTATCGAACAGCGCGGACGTCTCGATGTCCCCGGACGTCCGATCCTTTACGGCACAACAGACGATTTTTTGCGCGTTTTCGGCATTTCCTCGATCGACGAGCTTCCGCCCGTTTCGTCCGAAAATGCAAAGGACTCCGAGCCTACGCAGGAAACAATATCAACAGACGCGCTTCTCTGACGCGCACGAAAGGAGGTTCGCATTTGACTGCGTTAATCATAATCGCCGCCGTCCTGTGCGTGCTTCTCATATTGCTTTACGGCAGAGTGTACGTCACGGTCGGCTACAATACCGAACGCGATACGGAGCCGCGCATAACGGTCTCATACCTGTTTTTGAGCTTCGGCATATTGCCAAAAAAGAAGAAAAAAATAAAATTACGCGATTATTCGTACAAAAATTTCAAAAGATCAGAAGAAAAACGGCTCGCCGAGAAGAAAAAGGAAGCGTCAAAGAAAAAGGACGCTTCGAAAAAATCAAAAAAAACGGCTGCAAAAACGGCTTCCGCCGACAAAAAGGACGGAACAAAAGCGCAGGGGCCGAAAAAAAAGAACGTCGTTGCCGTTTTGTGGGATATAAAGGATCTTATATTCGATACGTTGAAGCGCTTCCCTTCCAAGCTGAGGCTTGACATATCGCGATTGAAGCTCTGCGTCGGCGGCAAGGACGCCGCGACAGCGGCGATAACGTACGGCGTCGTTACGGAAGCTGTCGGTGCTGTGCTTGCCGTGCTCGACTGCTTCATCAAGGTCAAGCGCGGATACAAAAAAGAAGTGGAAATTTTGCCTGATTTCACATCGGGTAAGATCAACGCCGACGTACTTATCAGAGTGTCTATCACACCTGCCGCCGTGCTTTCGCTTGTTTTCGGCTTCATCGGCGGCTTCGCCATCAAATTTGTCAAGAAAAACATTAAAATATAACGCATTTTATTCGGAGGATTATATCAATGAACGAACAGAATAAGATCAGTAACATTATCAAAACATCCCTTGAAAGCATCCGCACCGTTGTTGATGCAAACACCATCATCGGAGATCCGATCGTAACCCCCGCAGGCATAACAGTGCTTCCCGTCTCAAAGGTATCTGTCGGATTTGCGTCCGGCGGCTTTGACTATCTCGGCAAAAACGCCGCGACAACCTCGAAGGACAACGGAAACAATTTCGGCGGAGGCGGCGGATCCGGTCTCACTGTTGAGCCTGTCGCTTTTCTTGTCATTTCCGCTGACGGAAATGTAAATCTGTTGCCCATTTCCGTTCCGGCATCGTCAAAATCCGATATCGCGACCATCATCGACGGCGCGCCCTCCTTGATCGACAAGATCAAGTCGCTTTTCCCTAAAAAATCAAAAGAAGACGAAGAAACCTCCGACGTCGAAGTCGCTGACGACGCGGAATAAGCATCGGAAATTATAACCGTGTATCTTCCCTTCGCAATATGCGGATAATAGCTCTGTAAAACTATGTTTTAACGGAGCTATTATATTAAATGAATATTTTTACGCGAATTTTCGCTTTGTTTTCAGTTCTTACCGTCGCCGTGACGCTCGGATGCACCGTTTACGCAGGTGTGTCAACATCCGCCTCCTCAGCCATACTCATCGAAGCGGAGAGCGGAGATGTCATTTGCGAGCAAAATGCAGACGCTTGCCTGCCGATGGCAAGCACAACAAAGATAATGACAGCGCTCGTCGCACTCGAAAAAAGATCACTTGACGATGTTGTTGCTGTTTCGCCCGACGCTGTCGGAGTTGAGGGCTCGTCGGTGTATCTTACGGCAAACGAAAAGCTGACGATGGGCGACCTCGTTTACGCGTTGATGCTCGAAAGTGCGAACGATGCCGCCGCCGCAATCGCGATCGAAGTCGGCGGTTCTGTCGAAGGCTTTGCGGAGCTTATGAACGAGCGCGCGCAAGCGCTCGGCTGTACAAACACTCATTTCGCAAATCCGCACGGTCTTGACGACGCCGAGCACTACACGACAGCACGCGAGCTCGCCATGATCACACGCGCCGCGCTTGCAAACGAGAGCTTCCGCGAGATCGTCTCAACAGAGCGGCACACGATCCCGCTTGAGGGCAGAGGCGTTCGTCTGCTCATCAATCACAACAGACTTTTGCGCGAAAATGACGAGGTCATCGGCGTCAAAACGGGCTTCACTAAAAAAAGCGGACGCTGTCTTGTTACGGCGGCGAAGCGCGACGGCGTTACGGTCATAGCCGTAACGCTTTCGGATCCCGACGATTGGCGAGATCATACCGCAATGCTCAATTACGGACTTGACGCATACAAGCACCTCACGCTTGCATCGGAGTCGTCGTTTACTGTCTCAGTCCCCGTTTCGGGCGGTGAGCTTGACTTTGTGACAGCGGTTAACGTACGTCCCGTTTCGCTAACAGTGCCGAAGGACAGCTCAGAGCTTACGCTTGTCACTTCGCTGAACAGATTTTATTTTGCCCCCGTCTGCGAGGGTGAAATTCTCGGCTGTGCCGAATGGTTTTATCCGGACGGAAAGCTTGCCGCGTCGGTACCGCTCGTTGCGATGAACGGAGTTGAAAAGCGCGAAGAATCGACATTTTTCGAAAAGATCAAAAATATTATTACAAAATAAGACAACGAAAGGATCAGTCAAAATGAAAAAATTTCTCGACAGTGACTTCCTGCTGAACACTCCCACCGCCGCCCGTCTTTACGATGCGGTAAAAGACCTGCCAATCATTGACTATCACTGTCATGTTCCGCCGAAAGAGATCGCGGAGGACAGAAAATACTCAAACATCACGGAGCTTTGGCTCGGCGGCGACCACTACAAGTGGCGCGCCGTCCGAAGCGCCGGAGTTGATGAAAAATACATAACGGGTGACGCATCCGATTACGAAAAATTCCGTGCGTATGCGTCGGTGATGCCGCGCTTGATGGGAAATCCGCTCTATCATTGGACGCATCTTGAGCTTCGCCGCTACTTTGACTGCGATCTCATCCTAGGCCCCGACACCTGCGACGAAATCTGGCGTCTCACATCGGAAAAGCTTGCCGAAAATGATTTTTCGGTACGCAACATCATCAGACGTTCGAACGTCGAGGTCATCTGCACGACGGATGATCCCGTTGATTCGCTCGAATACCA
>CAZOMK010000087.1:3891-6570 GCA_964580615.1 uncultured Lachnospiraceae bacterium
CGAACGTCGAGGTCATCTGCACGACGGATGATCCCGTTGATTCGCTCGAATACCACCGCGCAATAGCTCAGGACGCCTCCTTTGAAACAAAGGTATACCCCGCTTGGCGTCCCGACAAGGGCATAAACATCGAATGTGCCGGTTATCGCGATTACATAGGCAAGCTTTCGTCGGCTTCCGGCGTTGAAATAACAGACATTGACTCGCTTTTCGAGGCATATCGCCGTCGTCTCAACTTTTTCGGAGAAAACGGCTGTCGCGTAGCCGATCACGGGCTTGACATTTACCCTATGTACGTCAAGCCGGACAAATACCGTGCGGGCGAGATCTTTAAGGAGGCTCTCGCTTCGAACTGCGGAATCGACGATCCCGAAAAGATCGCGATATTCAAGGGTGCAATGCTCCGCTTCTTCGGCGGCGAATATCTCCGTCGCGATTGGGTGATGCAGCTTCATTTCGGCGTGCACAGAAACGCCAACGAAAAAATGTTCGCACGCATAGGCGCGGACACCGGATTTGACATGGTAGGCGACACGATGCGCGTCTCCGAGCTTGCGAAGCTGTTCAACATGATGGACGAGCACGATTCGCTACCGCGAGTTATCGTTTATCCCATCAATCCGACGAACAACACCGCTGTTGCAACGCTTCTCGGTTCGTTCCAAACGTCCGGCGACGGCAAGACGAAGCTGATGCAAGGCAGTGCTTGGTGGTTCTCCGACACGCTTAACGGTATGCGGGAGCAAATGACTACGCTTGCTTCCCTTTCCGTATTCGGTGAATTTCTCGGTATGCTGACCGACTCAAGAAGCTTCACCTCGTATCCGCGTCACGAATATTTCCGCCGCATCCTTTGCGGTCTTGTCGGCGACTGGATCGAGGACGGTCTGTACCCCGACGGAGACGCCGCGCTTGAGCTTGTGAAAAGCATCTGCTATTACAATGCGAAAAAATATTTCAAATTTTAAGGAGACTCGCCGTGATTTTACGAAACGATATACCGATCCTCGATTATGACAGCGATCCGTCCGCCGTTATACTTCCCGGCAGGCATGAGATCCCCACATTTCCCGAACGTGCCGTATTCGGCTTTCTCGGAGACGTGATCGACAAGTATGCATCCGCCGAGCGCGCAGAGGTGATTACATATTTTGAAACGATCACTAAAATGTTTCCGATCTACAAGATCGAGTACAACGGCGTGCCGATAACGCTTTGCCAAGCGCCTCTCGGCAGTGCGGCGGCAACTCACATTCTTGATTTTCTCATCGGCAACGGTGTTAAAAAGATCGTTGCCTCAGGCTCGTGCGGTGCGCTTGTGCCGTTTGAAGAAAACAAGTTTTTGCTTCCGACAGAGGCTTTGAGATGCGAGGGAACGTCGTATCACTATCTCCCGCCGTCGCGCACAGTCAAGCTGAATGAATCTGCAATCGCGTCCGCCGAGGCTACGCTCGCAAGGATCGGCGTGCCTGCCGAACGTGTCAAAACGTGGACAACGGATGCCTTCTATCGCGAAACAAAGGCTACCGTGGAGGCAAGACGAAGCGAAGGCTTTTCCGTTGTTGACATGGAATGCTCCGCAATCGCGGCTTGCGCCGAATTCAGAGGCGCTTCGCTCGTCCAGCTCCTCTTTACCGCGGACTCGCTCGCAGACACCGAAGCCTACGACGAACGCGGCTGGGGCGTTATGTCAATGGAAACTGCGCTGAAGCTGTCTTTGGAATGTGTTATTGATTTATAATTATGTTTTTTGTGCGAGGGGTAAGAAAAAAGTCCCCCTCGCGCTCCCCTAAAAAACCTTTATGCAAGGGCAAAAATGTCAAGTGACACACACGTTCAAGTGAAGTTTTCGCGCGGTTTTCGTTACAATGACTTTTTTAGGAAAAAGTCCCCCTCGTACTCCCCTCAAAAAATTACACACAAAAAAAGAGCCTTGCGCGAAGCAAAGCTCTTTTTTAGCAAAATCAATAATATCTTACGGACGCGATCACTTTTCCTAGGATCGCTACCTCATCGGCATATATCGGCTCCATTGTATCATTTTCCGGCTGGAGGCGGAAGCGACCGTCCTCGCGGAAAAATCTTTTGACTGTTGCGCTGTCATCGACCATAGCGACAACGATATCCCCGTTATCGGCTTGCGGAGTGCGAACCACGATAATTATATCACCGTCAAAGATGCCGACGTTGATCATACTTTCGCCACTGACGCGAAGCGCGAACAGATCCTCTTTTTTATATTTTCCACCAACCGAAATAACAACATTGTCCGTCTCGTCATATATTTCCGTTGCGAGGATCGGCTGACCGGCGGCAATACTGCCGAGCACGGGAAGCTGAACAGACGAAACCGACGCGTCCTCAAGAGCTTCCGCTGTACGCACCGTTCTGCTTTTTCCGTCCTCACGAGTTATGTATCCCTTTGCGGCAAGTCTGCCGAGGTATGCGTGTACGGTGGAGGTGCTTTTGATTCCGAGAGCTGTCTTTATATCCCGTACAGAGGGGGAAAAGCTGTTTTTTCTTATTGAATCCGCAATGTAATCATACATTGCCTGTTCTTTCGCGTTAAGAGGTTCTCTTGACATAATTTTATATCTGCCTTTCGGTCTTTTTATCATTTCACAATTGATAAAAAGACCGAAAGGCAGATATAAAATTATGTCAAGAGAACCTCTTAAC
>CAZOMK010000088.1:0-6422 GCA_964580615.1 uncultured Lachnospiraceae bacterium
ATGTTGGATACGAGCCTGTCAAAGGAAAAAGAAAAGCCGGAGAGCTTTTTAAGTTCTGCCATGTTTTCAGCACCTTTCTTTATATAGAAAAATTATTAACGCATAACCTAAATAATTATACTATAAATTCGAGGAAAATAAAAGATACTATTTTACCAAAATGAAAATTTTGTTCTCGGATTTATTTGTCATTCGATTTCATCCGCTCTGCCGTCGTAGATCGCGATGAGTCTGTCCGCAAGTCCGTCAACGTAAAGGAGCTCGCCGCGTTCGTCGATATGCTCCGATGAAAATTCGTTTATGCCGAAGTTTTCACCGATATAGTTGATGACCTTCGTATGCACGGACGCCGCCTTGATGCCGCAGACAACATCTGCGCCGTCCTTGCCTGCCGCAGCATCGATCGCGATATGCAGCTTTCTGCAAACATCAGCGAACGGATCGCCGTAATCGCGTACTTGTCCGTTCGATGTAACGCCGACTATACGGCCCTGCGTATATGCATCGGCATCGGAAATACCCTCCGGCACGGGATCCTGCGTATATGTAATTCTGCCGTTTGTGAATTTGTAATCGAACATCGGGTTTTGCGCCTTGTCTATCGTGTGCGACGCTATAAATTCCGCGTCCGCGCCGCCGTCAAGCTTACAGCGGATGACAGCCGTATCGAAATTTTCAATCGAATTTACGCGATAAAGCTGCGCTGTCACGTCTGTAACGGCTCTGCTTTCGTCGATTGCCGCGCCTGTTACGTAAAACATATTGTGCAGATAATGCGCCGCGGCGTTATTTGCGACACTGTCGTAAATAAGAGAGCCGTCTGCCGCGCGGATCTTCCCTGCCCAGCCTGTTCCGCGCTTAAAGTAACGTCTGTCGCGGGGCCAAAGAATAAGCGTTTTGAGCGATGTCGGCTCGCCGTAAACGCCCGCAACGACGTCTCGCTTCAGCGGTTCGATCGCGGCGCTGTGCGACCACTGATAGCCGATATGAACATGATGTCCGCTCTTTTTTTCCGCTTCAAGAAGCTTCGGAACGTCTCTGACGTCGCCGCAAAGCGGCTTTTCGCAAAGCACGTCCGAGCCGGCTTCGAGCGCTGTGATGATATTCGACGTGTGAAATTGTATCGGTGTTGAGATAACGGCAAGATCCGCGCTTTTTTCCGCGTAAAAATCCTTTATGTCGGCATAGGGCTCACCGGCAAGCGCGATCAACTCGTCAAGCTTCGGGCACGACGCGGGAAACGGATCTACAATTCCGACAAGCTCGATCTTTTCGAGCGTTTCGCGGCGCAGTACCTCGTTCACGTACTGCATACCGTAGCCGCCGATACCGACGAGCACAACTTTTACCTTATTGTTTTTCATTTTTACAGTCCTCTCTATCTTCGCAAGACGTTCTGATTAAAGTATACTCCTCGCAAAGACAAAAATCAACACCTGTTAAAAAACGCCATGTTCAGCACTATGCACAAATTTAGTGCCTTATTTTTGTGCATCATTTCCAAACGTTCTTTCGACCGCTTCCGAAAATTCATCGAATTTAACTCTTGCGGTTTTTTCAAAAATCGGTATACTATAAGCGTACACGGAAGCGGTTCGCTCCGAGTACAAATCAAAACGAAAGGAATGGCTGTATTATTTATGCTTAAAAGAGAAATCGAAATGCGTGAGGTTGACGTTGCCGAATTCGTAAGCGCACTCAGCGGATGCAAAGGAAATGTTTATCTTGAAAGCGAGGAAGGAGACTGCATCAATCTCAAGTCACGTCTCTCAGCGCTTATCGGAATCGCACAAATTATTCAGGGCGGTCTTGTAACAAAGGCAACTCTCCGTTGTGACAATCCCGAGGACGAATCAAAGCTGTTCCGCTTTGCTCTTTACAGAGAAATTCCCGAAAAGAGCGAAGAGAACAACTGATTCTCTCGAAAATTAATGAAGTTAAGATAGATTCCCGACAAAAAATCGGAGCAAACGTTTTGTTTGCTCCGATTTTTTATTTGAAGTTTGAGAAAAATTTGTTTTTGACAAGCGTCACTGTCTGTCCGATAAAAAGCACCATCAAAACGGTAACGATCCTAACCCTTCCGCCGAAAGCGGCGCCGACAACGACAGCGGCGGCGTCCCACGCGAATCGGATAAGCCTGAACGGGACTTTGGGCAGTCTTTCGGAAATGATGAGCGGAAGCGCGTCGTAAGGCGCTGTTCCGAGGTCGGATGACATATATGTCGCCGCAGAAGCAACGAATATAACAAGCGACGGTATCATCAAAATGAGGCGAGCGGTCATTGTGTCTATCACCGTATCAAACGAAATGCGTCTCCAAAGCCATGAAAAAAATTCAACGCTGTACCCGACAAGCACCATATTGAAAAGCGTTCCGATGCCTATTTGCTTTCGTCCGAGAAATAAAACGGGGACGAACATGATCACATTCAAAATGACCTCCCAATTTCCGAATCCGATACCGAGCGCATTTGAAAGTTCCAAATTCATAAACGTAAACGGATCTGTACCCAGATCGACAATATTGAGCAGTGACAGCGAAAATCCCATTACGATAACGCTGAAAAAAGTAACTGCCGTCAATTTCAATTTTTTCTTATTGATCATATTCCCCTCTGTGCGAACAAATTACATTTTTCGATTATAGCCTTTATTCGCACGCTTGTCAATGACTTTTGAATTAGCGCTCGTCTTTATTTTTCGCGTTTTTTCGACGTTTTTAGACGCATGCATATTTTGATTCAATCTTTCACGTGCACGGTCTTGCCGTCGGAAGCAATAGTTATGCTTTTGCCTAAGTCTGTTCTTTCAACGATAACGGCTTTTTTTGCAAGTCTTTTCAGCACATCCGGATGCGGATGACCGTAATCGTTGCCATCCGCGCACGATATTACGGCGATTTTCGGTGAGACTGCGTCCAAAAATTCACTCGACGACGCCGTATTCGATCCGTGATGTCCAACCTTCAAAACATCCGATCTCAGAGCGTCGCCCGCAAGCTCAGTCAAATTTCGCTCCACTTCTCCCTCGCAATCGCCGGTAAACAAAAACGAAGTTTCTCCGTAAGTAAGTTTTACAATTGCCGAATCAAGGTTTGCGTCGCCCGTTATTTGTGCCGGTGCAAGCACGTCAAGCACAACTTCGCCGAAGCTGTACGAGTCACCCGCGACAGCGGAATAAACAGTGCAGTCTGCGTCGTTAACGGCATTGACAAGCTCGACGTAGCATCTGTCGAGCGAATCCGACAACGGCATGATCACGCAACCGACCGCAAAGCGTTCGAGCACTGTATCGGCGCCGCCGATATGATCCTCATGCGGATGCGAAAGCACCATGCAGTCAAGCTTTTCGATGCCGAGTCTGTTAAGATATGCGGCAAGCTTTTCGGCGCTTTCGTTTGTCCCCGCATCGAAAAGGATCGCCGTTCCGTCGAGCAGCGCAAGCGCCGCGTCGCCCTGACCGACGTTAAAATAATGCACGCAGAGCGTTTCTTTGTCCGTTTGAGCGTCCGCGCAAGCTGTCAGCACGACGAGCAAAACGACAAACGCAAGCCAAAGCAGTCTTTTAAGCGTCATATTTCCTCCGAAAAAACGGAAAAAGGCTCGCGCCCTTTCCCGTTTGGCAGTCAATTATTGAAGCTGGTCGCAAAACGCCTTAATTACAGCCGCCGCGCCCTTAGCCGTGATATCCGTCGTATCTATCACGAGATCGTAAAGATCGGGACGTCCCCATTTTTGACCCGTATAATGGCTGTAATAGGACGCGCGCTTTTTGTCCGTTTTCACGCAGAGATCCCTCGCCTTTGCGATCGGAAGATCGTGTCTTTCGGCAACTCTTTCGGCTCTTACGTCAAGATCCGCCTGAAGGAAAACGGAGATCTTCTTTTCGTTTTCGCGCAGAACATAGTCTCCGCAGCGTCCTACTATGATGCAGGGCGACTTTTCCGCAAGCTCCTTGATGATGTTGGACTGAAGGATAAAGAGCTTGTCGCTTATCGGCATATTGTACGGTGCCGCAACAGCGCCGTAGTCAACAGAGCCGACTGCAAGCGTATAAAGAAGGCTCGACTGTGCCTTTTCGTCGTAGCTTTTGACGATATCCTCTTTCATTCCGCTTTTTTCGGCAGAAAGCGTTATAAGCTCTCTTTCGTAGCACGGGATTCCGAGAAGCTCTGAAAGCACCTCTCCCGTAAATCTTCCGGATGCACCGTATTGACGTGCAATCGTAATTGCTCTGTTAGACACTGTGATTCCTCCTTGTTTTTTATATTTTACTGTATAAATTCGATTTCGGCTTCAAGCTCCGCGCACTCAAGCGGCATACATACCGCGGCGGCGTACTTTTCTCCGTCGGAATCGGATACGGTAAACGTATTGAATTTGCAAACGGACGCAAGCTTCGTCGTATCGACAGTTGCAAGCGGGACTGTTATTCCCTTGCCCGTATACTTGAGATACGCTTCTTTTTTCGTCCACACGGCGTAAAATTCGGCTGTGGGATCATCAGATTCTTGAACAGTCGAGCGCTCGGCTTCGGTGAATGCGCGCCGCATGATCCGATTTTTGCTGTTACATCGGCTGTCGCGCTTGATCTGTTCGATATCGCAACCGATTTCGCCCGTCGCCTCAGTCAAGAGGACGCCCAAAGCAAGCTCCCCGCTGTGACTTATGTTAAAGCTTACGTCGCACCTGTTCGGCAGATACGGCTTACCGCCGTCGCGAGCCTTTATCGGATCGTTTTGCGTCGATATTTCCGCAAAAAGCGCATCGCGCACCGCGTCTCCAAGCATGATCTCGCGGCGTCGTTTTTCGTTTTTACAGTCCGCAAGCCTTGCGCGTGCATATTCGGACAGCTCGCGGCGCCGATAATTCGACGTCGCGGCGTCCGCTATTTTTATAAATAACAAATTATTCCTCGCACATATAAGGATATTCGACCGAATATACGGGCACGAAATTCTCCTTAATGCAGCGCGGGCTTACCCAACGGTAAAGGTTGAGCGCGCTTCCCGCCTTATCGTTTGTACCGGAAGCTCTGCCGCCGCCGAACGGCTGCTGACCTACGACAGCGCCGGTAGGCTTATCGTTTATGTAGAAGTTGCCCGCCGTATTGGTGAGCGCCTTTTCCATGTGCTGAATAACAGAGCGTTCACGTGCGAAGATCGCGCCTGTAAGACCGTAGGGCGATGCCGTATCGCAAATGCGGAGCGTTTCTTCGAGCTTATCGTCGTCGTAAACGTAAACAGTAAGCACGGGACCGAAAATTTCCTTTACCATGGACTCGTAATCGGGTGTTTTTGCTCGAATGAGCGTAGGATATACAAAATATCCGACGGAATCGTCGTAGCTTCCGAAAACGACCTCTGCGTCGTCGGAGGCATTTGCGCGGTCGATATAGCCCTTGATATTATCGAAGGACTTTCTGTCTATGACAGCGCCCATAAAGGTTGTGAAATCCGTTACGTCGCCAACCTTGAGCGTTTTGACGATAGCGCTGACCTTTTCTTTGACTTCCTCCCAAATCGAAGCGGGGATGAAGGCACGCGAAGCCGCGGAGCACTTCTGACCCTGATATTCGTATGCACCTCTGACCATTGCAGCCGCAAGAGCGTCTACATCCGCCGATGCATGCGCAAAAATGAAGTCTTTTCCGCCCGTTTCGCCTACAAGACGGGGATATGATTCGTAATTTCCGATATTTTCACCGACAGTTTTCCAAACGCCGGAGAACACCTCTGTCGAGCCGGTGAAATGGAAGCCTGCCATTTTCGGATGCGTGATAACGTATTTGCTTACGTCCGTTCCGCGGCAGGGGACGAAGTTGATAACGCCGTCCGGAAGTCCCGCTTCCTTGAGGATCTCCATAATGACATAGTTCGAGCGAACCGCTGTCGAGGACGGCTTCCAAAGCACTGTATTGCCCATTATTGCAGGCGCGCAGGGGAGGTTGCCGCCGATAGAGGTAAAGTTAAAGGGGGAGATTGCCATTACAAAGCCGTCGAGCGGACGGTATTCTACTCTGTTCCAAACGCCCTTCGAATTATCGGGCTGCTGACGGTAGATGCTTTCGGCGCAATGAACGTTAAAACGGAAGAAGTCCGCCAGCTCGCACGCGGAGTCGATCTCCGCCTGGAACACTGTTTTGCTCTGACCGAGCATCGTTGCGGCGTTAAGCTTGTCGCGATAGGGACCGGAGATGAGATCCGCAACCTTAAGGAATATCGCTGCGCGGTGCTCCCATGAGATCTTATCCCATTCGGCTTTTGCCGCGATCGCAGCGTCAACAGCGGCGAGGAGCTCGTCCTTTCCTGCTACGCAGTAGCGAGCGAGGACGTGCTTCTGATTGTGAGGCATGACAATTTCTGAATACGTATCGGTGTAAACTTCTTTACCGCCGATGATGAGCGGAATTGTAACTAC
>CAZOMK010000089.1:0-6322 GCA_964580615.1 uncultured Lachnospiraceae bacterium
TTTCCCGCCATCCAATATCACATGGATGAGCCGCAGGCGAACCCCTCGTCAGTTCCGCTTTGGTTCTTGTCCAAGCTGACGCGCAAGTACGTTACTGTTGTGCTTTCCGGCGAAGGCGCGGACGAAATTTGGGGCGGATACGAATGGTACGACGACACGCCCGCGATGAAAAAATATAAGAAGCTGCCGCGATTCATACGTCGCGCCGCGGCTGTAACGGCAAAAAAGCTTCCCTACTTCAAGGGTCACGATTTTCTGATCAAGGGCGGCGAACGCCCCGAAGAATACTTCATCGGTCAGGCAAAGGTCTTTTCCGAGAAGGAAGCTCTCTCGATCCTCAACGAAAAATACAGTCACGGCCCGTCGCCGCTTGAGGTTGCGGGGGGAATTTACGCTAAAGTCTCCGACAAGGACGAGCTTACGAAAAAGCAGTATCTCGATCTTAATTTGTGGCTTTCGGGCGATATTTTGCTCAAAGCGGACAAAATGGCTATGGCACATTCGATCGAGCTTCGCGTACCGTATCTCGATCGCGTAATAATGGACGCGGCTCGTCGCGTACCTGCCAAGTACAGAGTCAACGACAAGGGCACAAAGTACGTTTTGCGTGCCGCCGCGAACAGAACGCTTCCCGACGAATGGGCTACACGTCCGAAAAAGGGCTTCCCCGTGCCGATAAAAATGTGGCTGCGCGAGGACAAATTCTACAACATTGTCAAGGAAAAATTCACATCCGATTACGCGGCTGAATTTTTCAAGGCAGACGAGCTTATGAAGCTTCTTGACGATCACAAGGAAGGTCGCGCGAACAATCAACGTAAAATTTGGGTCATCTTCACGTTCCTCACTTGGTACAACGAATTTTTCATCAAATACGAAAAAAATTCTGCTAAAGGAGAATAATCACAATGTCAGCGATAATTCCCGTTTTGATTGGCGGCGATCTTAACGCTTACAATATTGCACGCGCCTTTCACGAGGCTTACGGCGTAAAAAGCTATTTATTCGGACGATATGCTGTCTCCGCAACAAAATATTCCGGCATAGTCATCCCGACATACATACCCGATCTTGATGATAAGTCGCGTCTTTTGTCTGTGCTCACCGACTTCGCAAAGGAGCACAGAAACGACAGCCTTATTCTTTTCGGCTGCACGGACGATTATGTATCGCTTATAATTGACCTTAAATCGGAGGGTGCGCTCCCCGATTACAAGATCCCGTACACATCGGCGCATTGTCGCGACATTTTCGCGGACAAAGCGGATTTTTATCTCATGTGCGAAAAATACGGCATTCCCTACCCGCAAACTCTCATAATCGGCTCCGCAAACGAGCTTCCCGCAGATCTGACGCGCGAAGGCTTTGCTTTTCCCGTTGTCATCAAGCCGTCCTCGTCCGCGACATATTGGCATCATCCCTTTGACGGAATGAGAAAGGTCTATTTTGCAAAGGATCAGGCGGACGCTGAGAGAATCGTTTCCGAGATCTTCAATTCCGGCTACGACAAAAGAATAATCGTTCAGGAAAAAATCGTCGGCGGTGACGACGGTATGCGTGTCGTCACGACATATTCAAGCGGCGACGCAAAGGTCAAAATGGCTTGTCTCGGTCACGTTTTGCTTGAGGAGCACACACCGAAGGGTATAGGCAATCATTCCGCCATAATCACGGAATATGCGCCTGAGGTCACTTCCCCGCTCATCCGTATGCTTGAGGCTGAGGGCTACACGGGATTTTGCAATTTCGACGTCAAATACGACGCGGCAAGCGGACGTTATCTTGCGTTTGACATGAATCTGCGTCAGGGCAGGAGCAACTACTACTGCACTGCGGCGGGAGCAAGCATTGCAAAATGCGTTGTTGACGATCTCGTAAACGGCTTGGATCTGCCTTTCTTCGAGGTACAAAAATGCGTTTTTTGGCACAACATTCCCCTCGGTGTTGTCTATACGTACACAGAAAATCCGTTGCTTTCCGGTCTTGCGAAAAAGCTGAAGAAGGAAGGCGCGGAGGCATCGTCGCTCATCTATATGCGTGATCTTTTGACGCGTCCGTTACGTCTTGCGTGCGTCGCTGTCATGATGCTCAGACAATACAAAAAATACATGATAAATTCATAAGACGGGAGGTATCGCTTCTTGAAAAAACAAAAAAAGACGCTCGGCATACTCGGCGGCATGGGCCCGATGGCGACAGTGCGCTTTTACGAGCTCTTAACGGAGCGAACTCTTGCCGAAAAGGACTCCGATCACCTCAAGATCGTCATCACAAGCAACGCCGAAATTCCGGACAGGACTGATTTTATCCTCGGAAAAAGCAACGATTCGCCGTTGCCCATGATGTGCGCGGACGCAAAAACGCTTTGTGACGCCGGCGCGGAGGTCATCGCGATCCCGTGCAACACGGCGCAATATTTCCACAACGAGCTTGCCGAGGCCGTTGACATCCCCGTGCTCAACATCGTCGAGATCACGGCAGATCATGTCCGCATGAGAGGCTTCAAGCACGCGGGAATTCTCGCGACGGAGGGCACCGTCAAGATCGGATCGTACAAAAATGCGCTTGCCGCGCTCGGAGTCGATTGCATCGCGCCGCCCGCGCACATTCAGGCGCTCGTCACATCCGTTATTTACGACTACGTCAAAGCCGGAAAGCCCGGCGGAGAGAAGATCTTCGCCCAAATTGCCGACTATATGTTCGGTCACGGCTGTGACTGTTTGATCCTCGGCTGCACCGAACTGCCTCTTGCCGCACCGAAAAACGATCATCGGCTTGTCGATTCGCTTGAAACGCTTGCGTATGAGTCGATAATATCTTGCGGATGCACGCCCGTCGGATTCTCCGACGAATTTCTTTCGGCATACAAAAATTCATCAACGGAGACGGAATATGCTTTTACATAATCTATTTTCGCGGCTTGATATATCCGTTCCCGCAGGCTTTGAAAACGAAAACATAGATCACATTTCATACGATTCGCGAATCGCCGCCTACGGCACTCTTTTCGTGTGCATCAACGGCAGCATTGCCGACGGTCACAAATACGCGCGCGACGCCTACGATCGCGGATGCCGCGCTTTTTTGTGCGAGCACGAGATCGAGCTTCCAGACGACGCCGCGATCATGCTTACCGAAAATACAAGTCTTGCGCTTCCGCTCGTTTCGGCGGAATTTTACGACCGTCCGGCAGACAAGCTCTGCATAATCGGCATCACGGGAACAAAAGGAAAGACAACGACAGCGCTTTTGATCCACGACATCCTCAACAGTGCCGGCATAAAGACAGGCTACATCGGCTCTGCGGGCGTTATTTTCGACGGAATTCGCACATCTTCCCTGCGTACAACTCCGGAATCGACCGATCTACATATGTATTTCCGAAAAATGCTTGCATCGGGCGTAACGACAGTCGTTATGGAGGTGTCCTCGCAAGCGATATATCGTGATCGTGTTTACGGAATACAGTTCGACACCTGCGTATATACAAATCTTTCGCCGGATCACATCGGGCCTTACGAGCATCCCGATTTCGAACATTATCGCAACTGTAAGGCGCGGTTGTTCCGTGATTTCGGTTGCAATTTCATCGTTTACAACAAGGACGACGAGAACGCGGAATATATGCTTTGCGGCGCTTCTGCGCTGTCGCAGTCTGTTTCAATGAAGTCGGACGCTGATTTTGTCGGTCATTCGCCCGAAAAGTGGCGCAGCGACAGTGCGCTCGGAATTGATTTTTCGTGTCGTTTCGGCGGCGTCGATCATCAGATCCGTCTGCGTTCGCCCGGCGGTTTTTCCGTATACAACGCACTTTTAGCCATTGCGGTATGTCATCATTACGGCGTTTCGTTCGAAAAAGCGGCGGATGCTCTTGCCGTATCGTCTCCGCTCGGTCGTTTCGAGGTCGTTGACGCACTTCCCTATGCAACGTTCATCATTGATTTTGCTCACAACGAACTTTCAATCAGATCCGCTCTGTCTGTTTTGCGCGAATATTCTCCGTCAAGGCTGATCGTGCTCGTCGGAAGCGTCGGCGGACGCACGTACTCGCGTCGTGCGCCGATCGGATCGGCTGTATCGGAGCTCGCGGATCTGTGCATACTTACAGCAGACGACCCCGATTACGAGGATCCGATGGCGATCATCAACGATATACTCGTCGGCTTCGGCGAATCCGACACTCCGTATGTTTGCATTCCCGATCGAAAGGAAGCGATCGAATACGCAGTCGGCGAAGCGAAGCAGGGCGATATCATTTTGCTTGCCGGAAAAGGTCACGAAAACTTTCAGCTTTTGTTCGGTGAGCATACGCCGTTCTCCGAACGCAGTATTCTCAAGGAAGCATCGGAAAAGCTTCTTATGTCATTGAAATAATTTTTAATAATCATTCCTAAAAAAATATTTTTCCTATTGACATAATGATTTGGGAATGATATAATTTATCTGTAATTAAGAATCTTTCTTAAAATTTAGCATAATTAATATGCGAAAGGGTAAAAAAACTATGAAAAAATGGAAATGTCCCGTATGTGGCTACATTTATGAAGGCGATGTAATTCCGGATGGCTACAAGTGCCCCATCTGCAAGGTTCCCGGAGAAAAGTTTGTTCCCGCGGAGCCCGAACTCAAGGGATCCAAGACAGAAACTAATCTTCAGACTGCATTTGCAGGTGAATCTCAGGCGCGCAATAAGTACACGTACTTCGCATCCAAGGCAAAGAAGGACGGCTATGTTCAGATCGCGAAGATTTTCGAAGAAACAGCCAACAACGAAAAAGAGCACGCAAAGATGTGGTTTAAGCTTCTCGGCGGAATCGGAACTACCGCTGAAAACCTCAAGGCTGCTGCCGAGGGTGAAAATTACGAGTGGACGGATATGTACGCAGGCTTTGCAAAGACTGCTCGTGAAGAAGGCTTCGACGATATTGCCGAAAAGTTTGAGCTTGTAGGCGCGATTGAGAAGGAGCACGAGGCTCGTTACCTCAAGCTTCTCGAAAACGTTGAGGGCGGTCTCGTTTTCTCTCGCGACAACGAAATGATCTGGCAGTGCTCCAACTGCGGTCACATCGTAGTCGGAAAGGCTGCTCCCGAAGTATGCCCCGTTTGCGCTCATCCGCAGAGCTACTTTGAGCTTCTTGCCACAAATTATTAATCAACAAAAAAGCGAGGGACACTTCCCTCGCTTTTTTAATGTTTTTTTGACATAACGCATCCGACTGCAACAAGCACTACGCCGGAAAGACACGGCAATGTAAAGATCGAACGCAACACTATGGATAGGAGCAGCTTTAACGTAGGCGCTCCGACACCTCCGATAATTCCCGTTGATGCTTTTTCCAAGTTGATCACAAACGAAACAACTGTATAAGCAGGCACGCTCAAAGCAATAAGTGCGCCGAAAATTATCAGTATCAGTCCGATTTTTTCATATTTTTACCTTCTGTGTTTGAAATGCAAAAAAAATCACCGTTAAAACCGGTGATTTTTTGTTTGTTAAATTAGCCGAGCTTGGCAGCGTTGATCTTGATGCCGGGGCCCATCGTGGATGCGATTACGCAGCTCTTGATGTACTGACCCTTTGCAGCAGCAGGCTTAGCCTTGATGATAGCGTCCATGAGAGTATCAAGGTTCTCACCGAGCTTCTCGGAGCCGAAGGATGCCTTACCGATGGGGCAGTGGATGATATTTGTCTTATCGAGACGGTATTCGATCTTACCTGCCTTAGCTTCCTGGATAGCACGTCCGATATCCATTGTAACAGTACCGGACTTCGGGTTAGGCATGAGTCCCTTAGGACCGAGCACACGACCGAGACGGCCGAGCATACCCATCATATTGGGAGTTGTGATGATTACATCATAATCGAACCAGTTTTCCTTCTGGATCTTTTCGATCATATCCTGATCGCCTACAAAATCTGCGCCGGCAGCTCTTGCTTCGTCAGCCTTAGCGTCCTTTGCGATTGCGAGAACGCGAACAGTCTTACCCGTACCGTTGGGAAGAACGATCGCACCTCTTACCTGCTGGTCAGCGTGACGGGAGTCAACGCCGAGGCGAACGTGGAGCTCGATTGTTTCATCGAACTTGGACTTTGCGGTCTTGAGTACGAGATCGAGAGCCTCTTCTACATCATAAAGCTTGGAGGATTCGATAAGCTTAGCGCTTTCCTTATATTTCTTGCCCTTAAACATTGTTCATATCCTCCTTTAGTCCTCAACTACAACGCCCATAGAACGCGCTGTACCTGCGATCATGCTCATAGCTGCTTCGATGGAGCCTGCGTTGAGGTCCTTCATCTTGAGCTCTGCGATCTGCTTAACCT